>CP065161.1:1500000-1590000 GCA_015693905.1 Rhodobacterales bacterium HKCCA1288
TGAATGGATCCACCCCATGCAATGCCGCCGCGCGCGCCCTCACTTTGGGCGCTTTTGCGTTTTGCATGGCCTGCGGGATAACGGGCGCCGCGTCAGGCCAAACTGTTGCCTTGAACGGTGATGATGTCGTCACGGCACGGTTTCTGTCGGGATGGCGCATGGAAAATGGCCATCACATGGCCGCCGTAGAAATTAGCCTAGCCCAAGGGTGGAAAACCTATTGGCGCAGCCCTGGGGATGGGGGCCTCGCACCTGAATTGCGGATCGAAAGCAACACTCAAATTGCAGCGGCTTGGATGCATTTTCCCCGCCCCGAAGTGATCTTCACGGCGGGCACGCTCAATATTGGGTATCATGATCACGTGGTCTTTCCGATTGAGCTTGCAATGCCCCGCGGCCTTGGCCCCATGCCCCTTTCGGCAGAGTTGAGCATTGGTGTTTGTGACGAAATTTGCATGCCAATCACCCTTGAGCTTGAGGGTATTTTACCAGATCGCGGCGCTCGTGATCCGATGATCCTGCAGGCGTTGGCAGATCAACCCACCCCCGCCGCAGAAGCGGGCGTTGGCCCTGCCCGATGTGCAATCAGGCCAATTTCAGATGGGTTGCAAGTGTCGGTAGAGGTCACCGCCCCCGATTTAGGCGCGCCTGAAACGATGATGTTAGAGCTGCCCCTCCCAGATGTCTGGATGTCGCCGCCCGCCTTTCAGCGCAATGCGGGGCAGATCACCGCAACGGCGGATTTGGTGCCCCCGCAAGGCCTGCCCTTTTCGATGGAGCGCTCAGACCTGCGCATCACACTTGTCGGCTCTCATCGCGCGATCGAGATTGAGGGCTGCGTGGCGCATTAGGTCTTGCGATTTTGATAAGCGACCCCTGCGGCAAGCCCCAAAACCAAGATCAGCACGCCAAGGCTAAAGACAAGGAACGCCGTCAGGGCACTCGCGGGTAGGAGTGCGGCCCCCCATCCCCAAGCCCCGCCCGTCAAGATTGGGCCGCCCATGACCAAACCCCACCACAGAACCACCCCCAAAGAGGCAAGCCAAAGTGTAGCGCCTGCTTGACCAATCCGCCCGCGATGGCCCAAGCCGCGGCGCAAACTGCGCACACGCTTTCCAATATCAGCTTGTATTGCCAAAACCGCTGGCACCAAGAGCAAAACAACAAACATCCCAAAGCCCAAACCATAAACCAACGTAATCACAGTGGGTTTGAGGAACTGCGCCTGTGACGATGTTTCAAACAACAAGGGCGCAAGACCCAGAACCGTGGTGAGGGTGGTCAAAAGAATGGGTCGCAAACGATCACAGGCAGCATCAATAACGGCAGGGATCAGCCCACGGTCTTTTGCATATTCATCCACAGTGGAAACCAAAACAATCGAGTCATTGATGATGATACCCGTCATCCCGATCAGACCCACAACCGTAAACATCGACAAAGGCACATCCCAATGCCAATGGCCAAATATCGCCCCCGTCAGGCCAAACGGGATCACGCATAGCACGACAAGCGGGCGTAGCCAGCTTGCGAAAATCCACGCCAAAACGATGTAAATGCCAACCATACAGGCCAAGAACCCCGCAAGGGCATCGTCCAAGAAAGCGCGCTCCTGCTCGGCCAAGCCCGAAAGGGTCGTGGTCACCCCAAATTGCGCCTCAATATTTGGCAAGATTTGATCACGCAATTGCGCCATGATTTCCTCAGCACGGGCCGGGTCATCTTCGGATAAATCCCCCGTCACTGACACCACGCGCTGTCCGTTTTCGCGGCGGATTGTGGAAAAGCCCGTCCGCGTCTCAACCGAAACAATATCGGCCAAGGGCACATAACTGCCGCCATCCGCCCGCAACAACATGCGATCCAGAAAATCAGCGGTTAACTCGCCTTCCGGCAATTCCACCCGCACGGTGGCCGTGCGCAACCCATCGGGAAAGCTTGCCGCTTCAACCCCACCCAAGCGATTGCGCAATATCCGCCCCAAAGCCTCAATTTCAAATCCCAAGGCCTCACCGCGCGGGGTCAGAGATAAACTTACCTCCTGCCGATCATAGGGCAGATCATCGGCCAAACCCGATACCTCGCCAAAGGGCAAAAGCGCGGTTTTGACGGCCTCGGCCGCAGCCTTGAGAACCTCGGTTTCCGCCCCCGTGACTTGAACATCAATCGCATCGCCACCTGGCCCACCGCGCCATCCGCGAAAGCTGATCTCTTCCACCATCGGATTTTGCCGCACTTCATTTTGTAAGTCCGCAACAAAAGCAAAGGAGGAATAGGGGCGCAGGTCAGGGTCAATCAACTCGATGGAAATTGACCCCAAAAGATCGCTGTCTTTCCCATCGGCAGATGCAAGACTGCCGCCCGTATTCCCACCAATTTCGGCCAAGACGTAAGAGGTTGGGTTGCGGCCATGCTCAGCCTCATACCGGCTTGCAACGGCCTCAACCGCGCGTTGCATTTCAGCCAACATGGCAAGGCTATCCTCACGCCCTGCCCCATCAAGCATGGCAAAATTCCCTGAAACGGAGCTCAGCTCAGGCGCATTGAAAAAGCGCCACGTGACATCACCGCGCAAGAAACTGGCAGCTTGGGTGGCCAAAAGCAGCAGCATCACGGCCACAACAGGATAGCGTGCTTTGACGGCAAAATCGATGAAGGGGCGGAAATAACGCCCGCGCAGCCTCTCGAACCAGTGGTTCACAAAACGTGAGGGGCGATCATACCAAGCATCCTTCGCATTCGCCGCCAAAGCATGCGCCATATGATTGGGAAGGATTAGGAAACATTCCACCAAACTGGCCGTCAGCACCACGATAACAGTAAAGGGAATATCAGCGATCAAATCCCCAAACCTGCCGCCAATGGCAGCAAGTCCTGCAAATGCCAAAACAGTGGTGAGGGTCGCGGCAAAAACAGGCGCTGCCATGCGCCGCGCGGCTGTTTCGGCGGCAGTGATAGGGTCTTCCCCAAGGGCACGATGGCGGTAGTCGGCATGTTCGCCCACCACAATCGCATCATCCACAACAATCCCCAAAGTGATGATCAAAGCAAAAAGCGAAATCATATTCAGGGTGATCCCAACGGCATACATCAGCGCAATTGCGGCCAACATCGCCACGGGGATGCCCGCTGCCACCCAAAATGCGGTGCGGGCATTGAGAAACAAAAACAACAAGCCAAGAACCAAGGCCAACCCTGTCGCGCCATTGGACAACAGAATTTCTAAACGCCCCGAAATAAACTCTGCGCGCGTGCGGATCAGATCAATCTGCACATCTTGCGGCAAGGTCGCCTCCATTTGTGTGGCGATCTCTTCGACCGTTGCCTGTATGGAAATCGCATCAGCCTTATCCGAGCGATCCACCCGCACCGTCATTGCTGGGTTACCATCCACGAAGTATGCACTTTCGCGGTCAACCGCCAATTCCATCACCCGCGCCACATCCCCAATCGAGACTGTGCGCCCATTAGGCTCACGAATAAGGGCAATTGCCGCAATCTCCTCTGCACTGCGCTTGGCTGATCCTGCCCGCACCCGTGCATTGGCCCCATCAACCGCCCCTGCAGGCGCGGTATCGACTTCGGCCGCAATGGCCGCCGCAATATCAGCCATCGTGAGATCATATTGAATCAACCGCACAGTTGGCACTTCGATCAAAATCTGCGGGGCAGCGACCCCGCGAATGGTTGTGCGTGTCACCCCCTGATCAAAGAGGCGCGCCACGAATTCATCTGCGAAGCGACCCAATTGGGCGGGAGCCACGGGCCCTGTAATCACCACATCGGTCACGCGATCACGCCATGTGCCGCGCCGCACCTCTGGCGTATCGGCATCTTGGGGTAGGTCGGTGACACTATCGACTGCCTGCTGCACATCATCCGCTGCGCGCGCCATGTCCCAGCTGGGCTCAAATTCCAAACGAATATTGGCCACACCTTCACGCGCGGTGGCCTCGGATGAGACAACACCATCAACCGCCAAAAGAACAGGTTCCAAGACGCCCACGATGGCGGCATCTACATCCTCAGCCCCTGCCCCATCCCATCGGGCCGAGATGTCGATATCATCCACCACAACATCGGGAAAAAACTGCGCGCGCATATTGGGCAGGGCAAATAAGCCTGCCACGATCAATGCAACCAAAACCAAATTGGCCGCCGTGCGGTGACGCGTGAAATAAGATAATATGCCCGAGGCCTGTGGCGGAAGGCTACGCATGGTTAGCCCCCCATTCGTTCTTCAAGCCGCGCCACCACCCCGCTTGGCACACGGGGTTGGTTTAATTGATCCAAGAGCCGCGATTTCACATCATCAGGGATAAAGCTGTTGCCTTCAACATAGGCGATCAGCCGCGCACGGCGTTCAGGGTCAAGCTCTAGCTCCTCGTTTTGAACCACCTCAGGAAGGCTGCCATCGGCTGTAGGGCGCAGAGGGTCAACCTTGATCCCCGCCCCCAAGACGGGGGTTCGGGCGGCCACAATCTCACGGCCTGCCAAGTGATCCGCGCGGAAAATCACATCATCCCCTTGGCGGCGCAGGAGCGTCACTTCGGCTTCTTCAAGGCGATCTTCATCCCCCAAAACAAGCACATGCGCGCCATCGGCCAAGGCCGTGGCAGGCGCAATCATGACGCCCTCAAGCGCGGGCTCGGTCACATGGACAGTGACAAAATCCCCCGCTTGCAAGCCCGCAGGGCGCAGCACATCGGCAAAGAGCAACCGTCCCGTTTGCCCTTCACCCACCGCCCCGCTTTCCCGCGTCAGGCGTGCAGGCAGGGTCAAAACTTGCTCACCCAGATCAATGCGCAACTCCACATCAACTTGCGGCAGGCGGCCATCTTCGCCAACAAGGCGCGCATATTGCGCGGTCGATAGACGAAAGGCGACTTCAAGCTGATCAGGATCAAGCAGGCGGCCAAATTGCTCATTCGCGCTCAACAGTCGCCCTTCGGCCAAATCAACCTCGGATAAAACCCCAGAAAATCCCGCGCGAATTTCAGTATCAGCCAAACGCCGCTCTGCATCCGCAAGCGCCTGTCTGCGGGCCAATGTGGCTTGGCTAGCGGAAGCCACGGCCAATTCCGCCGCCTCAACCGCGGCCAAACTGCCGACACCGCGATCCGCAAGATCACGCGCCCGCTCTAGCGCGCGGCGGCGCAATTCTTCCTGTGCTTCAGCATCCTGTAGATCTGCCGCGGCGGTGTCGCGCGCCCATTCTGCCTCGGCAGGATCAATCCGCACCAAAAGCGCGCCTTCCTCAACACGCCCCCCCTCGCGGAAATTGGGCGCAAGTTCGACCACACGCCCCCCGATGGCCGCCCGCAATTCTAGACTGCGCCGCGGCAAAATCTCGCCAAACGCAGTCAGTTCAGGACGCAAGCTTTGCGGGGTCAGGGTCAGAACTTCGGCGGCAAAAACCCGCTCTCGGGCAGGCGGGCGACTGCCCTGATCGCCCATGCGTTCCTGCAAAGATGACCAGATCAGCCCGACCGCCAAAGATAACAGTCCGAAGGTCACAGCGCTTAGGAATAACCCCGTCAATGCACGATTGAAAAATCTCATAAATGTATCGCCTCAGCAGGGAAGGTTACCATAAGAATAGACCACGAAACTGCGATGGAAATAGCGCGGCATAGTGACCCCACACAGGAGGATACGCGCGGCATGGCTATTTCCGGCGCCGATGTTCCTCAAGGCGGGGCAAGATTTCAACAAAATTGCAGGGGCGATGGCGATAATCGAGCTGCCATTTTAGAATTTCATCCCACGCATCGGCACAGGCCCCCGAACTGCCTGGCAAGGCAAAGAGATATGTGCCTTGGCAGACCCCGCCCGTTGCCCGAGATTGAACTGCTGATGTGCCGATTTTTTGCATCGATACCATGGTGAAAACGGTGCCAAAGGCCTCGATTTCTTTTTCGTAGACATCGCGATGCGCCTCCACCGTGACATCGCGCCCTGTAAGACCCGTGCCACCCGTGGTCAGGATCACGTCAACCACAGGATCCGCGCACCACGCGCGCAGTTTTTCTGCGATCTCAGTGCGCTCATCTCGTAAAATCTCGCGGTAGATCAAATGATGGCCCGCCGCTTTGATCCGCCCTTCCAAAAGGTCGCCAGATTTATCTTGCGTCAAATCCCGCGTGTCAGAAACGGCCAGAACCGCAATGCCAATGGGGATAAAGTCGCGCGTCTCATCAATGCGGCTCATCTCGCGCCCCCAAGGCTCGCTTTCAGTTTCAACAAATCCGCCCATGCCTCGCGCTTGAGCAAAGGCAAGTTCATCAATCGCGCGGGCGAATAAATTGGGAAAGCAGCGCAGCGATGCGCGCCTGCCTCAAGCATATGATCCGATTCACGCAGACGCTGCACACCCGTTTGTGACAGGGCTGAAACGCAAGATGCGTTTCCAAGCAGCACCACCGCCTTCGGCGCACATAATGCGATATGGCGCAGCAAGAAAGGGCGCAGCACCTGATGCTCGGCCTCTGTGATTGGGCGATCTTGCGGCATCCGCCACGGAGAAACATAGGTGAAATAGAGCGCCTCGCTCTGACCCTCTGTCGACCGCGAAAGACCGATCGCTCCAAACATCGCATCAAAGAGTTTGCCCGCCTCATCGCTAAAACCCTGCCCCGCCTCATCATCGGCACGGCTTGGGGCTTCGGCAATGACCATCACATCGGCCTGAGGATTGCCCTGCGAGAAAACCATATTCCGCGCGCCTTTGCGCAGATCAAGCCCATGGAAATCCGCCATTGCAGCCCGCAATGCGTCTAAGGAAAGTGCCGCCTGTGCTAGGGCATCTGCGGCTTTGGCCAAATCTGAAACAGTGGCCGCCTTCGGTGCGGGTGTTGGTGCAGGCTTAGACTGCGCCACCTTTGGTGAAACGGGCGCAGGCTTCACCTCGGGCTCAAGGTCAAATCGGTTGATCGGCGCTTCTTCAATCGCATCGCTCACACCCAAATCCACCTGCCAACTGAGCGCGGCAAGCGCATCGGTATAGGTCATCTGATCAAGGTCATGGCGCATGGTCACAATGCTACTGCCAGTGCGCCGCGAGGTAAATGGGCCATAACAGCCTCTATCGGATGGGTTGTGTCCGCCCCCAAAGACAGCCTATAAGCGGCGCAGTCAAATAGGAAGACAGATCAGGGGGAGCCCGATGTCGTTTCGCCAAAACCACCTCTTAGGTATCGAAACACTTGCCCCCGATGAAATCGTTACAATTCTTGATCTTGCCGATCGCTACGCCGAACTCGAGCGCGGCGATAACAAGCATGGTGATGCCTTAAAGGGGCTGACCCAGATCAATATGTTTTTCGAGGCCTCCACCCGCACGCAAGCCAGTTTTGAATTGGCAGGCAAACGTCTTGGCGCGGATGTGATGAACATGGCGATGGCGGCGTCTAGCCTCAAAAAGGGTGAAACGCTCATTGATACGGCGCTGACGCTTAACGCGATGCATCCTGATCTTTTGGTTGTGCGACACCCGCATTCGGGCGCCGTGAACCTCTTGGCGGAAAAGGTAAATTGCGCGGTTCTGAATGCGGGCGATGGCAAGCATGAACACCCAACCCAAGCCCTGTTAGATGCGCTGACCATTCGCCGCGCAAAGGGGCGCTTGCACCGCCTGAACATTGCGATATGCGGCGACATTGCCCATAGCCGCGTGGCGCGCTCAAACATTCTGCTGCTTGGCAAAATGGAGAACCGCATTCGCCTAATTGCCCCCCCCACCTTGATGCCCGCAGGGGTCAGCGAATGGGGCGTGGAAATGTATGACGATATGCAAGCAGGGCTTGCAGGCTGTGATGTGGTGATGATGCTGCGTCTTCAAAAAGAACGCATGGACGGCGCCTTCATCCCCTCAGAACGAGAATATTATCACCGCTTCGGGCTGGACGCAGAAAAGCTGAGCGCCGCCAAGGATGATGCGATTGTCATGCACCCGGGCCCAATGAATCGCGGGGTCGAGATTGACGGAACCATTGCCGATGACATCAATCGCTCAGTGATCCAAGAGCAGGTTGAAATGGGCGTTGCCGTGCGTATGGCAGCAATGGATTTGCTGGCGCAAAACTTGCGTGCCAGACGAGCCGAAAAGGGGGCGCAGGCATGAATATCCTATTCAAAAATGCGCGCCTCATAGACCCAGAGGCAGGCACCGAGGATTTGGGCTGGCTTCTCGTCAAAGATGGAATGATTGCCGCGCGCGGAGCGGGTGACACGACCCAAAACGCAGAGCGCGTCATTGACTGCGCCGAAGCCTGCCTTGCCCCCGGTCTGGTCGATATTGGCGTCAAAATCGGCGAGCCTGGTGAACGGCATAAGGAAAGTTTCCGCAGCGCAGGCGCGGCTGCCGCCGCAGGTGGCGTGACCACCATCGTCACGCGTGCTGACACCACCCCCCCGATTGATACGCCTGAAACATTGGAATTCGTGCGCCGCCGCGCGCAAGATGCAAGCCCCGTGCGTATTCTCCCAATGGCTGCCCTGACAAAGGGCCGTGAGGGGCGCGAGATGACGGAATTGGGCTTTCTCTTGGATGCAGGGGCTGTGGCCTTCAGCGATGGCGACCTCGTTCTGCGCGACAGCAAGGTTCTCAGCCGCTGCATGGTGTATGCCCGCAGTCTTGGCGCGCTCATTGTGGGCCATCCACAAGACCCTATTTTGTCAGAAGGGGCGGCTGTAACCTCTGGCAAATTCGCCTCTCTTAAAGGCTTGCCCGCAGTGTCGCCTATGGCAGAACGTATGGGGTTGGAGCGCGATCTTGCATTGGTTGAAATGACGGGCGTGGCCTATCACGCAGATCAGATCTCCACCGCGAAATCCTTACCCGCGCTGCGCCGCGCGAAAGAGGCAGGGCTGAATGTTACGGCAGGTATTTCAATCCACCATTTGACGCTCAACGAATTTGACGTAGGCGATTACCGCACCTTTTTTAAGGTCAAGCCACCCTTGCGCGCCGAGGAAGACCGCGTGGCGATGGTTGAGGCGCTGCGGGAAGGGCTTATTGATATTATTTGCTCCATGCACACGCCACAGGATGAAGAAAGCAAACGGCTGCCTTATGAAGCGGCGGCCAGTGGCGCAGTGGGGCTTGAAACCCTGTTGCCCGCCGCGTTGCGGCTGCATCACGGGGCGGGTCTGAGCCTGCCTGACCTCTTCAAAGCCTTGTCGTTGAACCCCGCCCGCCGCTTTCATGTCCCAGGTGGCAGCTTGGCCGAAGGTGCTGTGGCTGATCTCATTTTGTTTGATCCAAATCGACCCTTTGTTCTGGATCGCTTCGCTTTGCACTCAAAATCCAAGAACACGCCCTTTGATGGCGCACGGCTGCAAGGGATGGTTTTGGCAAGTTTCGTCAACGGCCAATGCATTTATGAACGGAACGCATCGTGATCGAATTTAACTTGATCCAATTGGGCCTCGTTGGGATCGGTGCCTACCTGTTGGGCTCGGTTCCATTTGGACTGGTCATGGCGCGTCTGTTCAATTTGGGCGATTTGCGCAGCATTGGGTCGGGCAATATTGGCGCAACCAATGTCCTGCGCACAGGCCATAAACTGGCGGCTTTCCTGACCTTGGTTCTTGATGCAGGAAAAGGTGCAATTGCCGTTTTGGTGGCACGTGCCCTGTTTGGCGATTTAGCTGCACAAGTCGCAGGGGGCGCGGCATTTCTCGGGCATTGCTACCCTGTGTTTATCGGTTTCAAGGGAGGCAAGGGGGTGGCAACCTTTCTTGGCACGCTCCTCGCACTTGCTTGGCCTGCAGGTATTGCAGCTTGTGCCACATGGGCGATTGTCGCCGCGCTGTTTCGCATTTCGTCCCTATCCGCGCTGATCGCAGCAGTATTGTCACCCGTATTCGTGGCAATCTTGGGCTATCCGCAGACCGCAGTCGTCACGGTCATCTTGGCTGCGCTGATTTTCAACAGACACCACGCGAATATCAAAAGACTGCTCTCTGGAACCGAGCCGAAAATTGGCCAGAAATCCTAATCAGTATTTATACTCTTCATAGATCCGCGTCAGATCACCGCCCCATTCGCCGTGATAGCGTTCCAACAATTCATCGGCGGGGGTTTTGCCGCTCTCTAGGCTTTCTTTCAACGCATTCAGAAAATGTGTCTCATCAGGCACAAGCCCACCCGCGCCCGCGCGCGCGCGGGTTTTTAACCCCGCCTCAGAGAGCGCCACAACTTCACGCGCCAGATCATGCATCTTTATCCCATGAGTGTCAGCCTGAAGCCCATCTACGGATGCCGCAACGCGCAGCGCATCGCGCGTCTCAGCGTCCCATCCCTTCACCAAATCCCATGCGGCGTCTAATGCGGTCTGATCATACATCAAACCCACCCAAAACGCGGGCAAGGCACATAGCCTGCGCCACGGGCCACCATCGGCACCGCGCATTTCGATGAATTTCTTGACCCGTGCCTCAGGGAAAATTGTGGTCAAATGATCCGCCCAATCAGAGAGGGTCGGAACTTCACCTGGAAGGGCAGGCAATTGACCTTTGAGAAAATCGCGGAAGGATTGACCAAGCGCGTCAATGTAGACCCCATCGCGATATACAAAATACATCGGCACATCGAGCGCATATTGCACCCATGCCTCAAAGCCAAAACCCTGCTCAAACACAAAGGGCAGCATCCCCGTGCGCGCGGCATCGAGGTCACGCCAAACACGGGCGCGCCATGATTTATGCCCATTTGGCTTGCCATCAATAAAGGGCGAATTCGCAAACAGTGCAGTCGCGACAGGTTGCAACGCCAAAGCCACGCGCAGCTTTTGCACCATATCCGCCTCAGAGGAGAAATCGAGGTTCACCTGAACCGTGCTGGTGCGATACATCATGGTTTTACCCATGCTGCCCACGCGATCCATATAGCCTGTCATCAGGCGATAGCGCCCTTTTGGCATCATCGGCATATCCTCATGCCGCCAAATCGGGGCCGCACCTAGACCGATGAATTCAACCCCGATCTTATCGGCGACATCACGCACCTCGCGGAGGTGTTGGTTCACCTCGTCACAGGTCTGGTGGATTGTCTCGAGAGGCGCACCTGAAAGTTCAAGCTGCCCGCCCGGCTCAAGGCTGACATTCGCGCCATCCTTGGTCAGGCCGATGATGTGCGCGCCCTCCATCACGGGCGCCCATCCGAATTTATCGCGCAACCCCTCAAGCACCGCTTTGATTGAGCGGGGGCCATCATAGGGCAGCGGGTTTAGCGTGTCGCGGCAATAGCCGAATTTTTCATGCTCTGTGCCAATGCGCCATTGACCCCGCGGCTTGCACCCTGCGGCCAAATACTCGGCCAATTGGCTTTCGCGTTCAATAGGGCCACCGCCTTGCTGAGGTATCGACATGGGCGCTGCTCCCGCCTGAATTATGATTGCACACCAATGCGGAACTGGCCCGCCTGACCATCCGTGTCAAGGCCACGCGTCCACAGAATTTGCGTGCCGAGGCGTTTCTTATCGCGCGCGGAAATCAGCGCGGCCATTGAAATTTTGGGCAGGGCAGAAAACCCATCAAACAAAACCTCTGCGCCACTTGCCTCAAGGGGAATGGTCAAAACACTGTCGCGGGTTTTCAAAACCCATGCAGGATCTTTGTCCCTCTCAACCCGCAAGCCAAGGCTTTCTAAATCATCCAAATCCACTGCAC
This sequence comes from Rhodobacterales bacterium HKCCA1288, assembly GCA_015693905.1. Taxonomy (NCBI): domain Bacteria; kingdom Pseudomonadati; phylum Pseudomonadota; class Alphaproteobacteria; order Rhodobacterales; species Rhodobacterales bacterium HKCCA1288. Next base: position 1,511,674 of record CP065161.1, read on the forward strand.
CGCCCCAAATTGGGCCCATATAGGCGATGCGCCCTTCAACAAGGCTGACCACCCCCACGCCTTGCCCAGACGATGCAAACCGCGCGCGGCGCCATGCGACAAAGCCCGTTGTGGTTGCCACGGCAACCACCATCCACCCAACCATACCCAAAATTGGGCTCGGGCGCGTGATCAACCACAGGCCAAAGCCAACTGCGCAGAGGGCTGCGATCACCTCCGCGTATCGCACAAAGGCGTGGCGCAATTCAGGTCGGATCATGCCAATCCCCCAAATGCGATTGAAACAGCGTCAGCAGGGCTACGGCAGCGGTATCCGCGCGCAAAATGCGTGGGCCAAGGCTGACTGGGGTCACAAAAGGCAGGCGCGACAAGCTTGCGCGCTCTCGCGGGGAAAACCCGCCCTCAGGGCCAATCAATAGCGCCCATTTCTGACTATGTTGCGGCCCTGCAAAAGCCACCGCAACACCCACCCGCGCCTCATCCGCCCAAATAATCTGACGATCCTCAGGCCATTGCGCCAATAGACGATCAAGGCGCATCAGATCACTGACCTCAGGCACGAAGGTGCCGCCACATTGCTCTGCCGCCTCTATTGCGTGGGCTTGCAAGCGATCCTGCCTGATCCGCTCGGAATTGGTGAACTCGGTCTGAACGGGGATGATCCGCGCTGCCCCCATCTCGGTCGCTTTTTCCACGATAAAATCGGTGCGCGCTTTTTTGATTGGCGCGAAAATCAGCCATAGGTCAGGCGGCAGCTGAACCGCGCGGGTTTGTTCGCGGCACAAAAGCCGTCCTGCGCGCTTATTTGCTTCGACAACTTCGGCAAGAAACTCACCGTCACGGCCATTAAACACCAAAATCTCGGCCCCAATGGAAAGCCGCATCACAGCAAAAAGATAATTCGCCTGATCACGCTCGAGAGAGAGTGTTTGCGCTTTGGCAAGCGGCTGGTCTAGGTAAAGGCGTATCTTGGCGGCTTGAGACATAAGGGGATCATATGAGCGCAGATAACCAAATGCCAGAGGGTCGCGTGCGCGATGCCTATCAGGGCAATTGGGTCGATCATCTCGCCCCTGCCGCAACACGGCCCTATCTGCGATTGTCGCGGGCAGATCGCCCAATTGGCACATGGTTATTGCTTTTGCCGTGCTGGTGGGGCTTGGCGCTTTCTGTTGCGGCTGACCCTGCGGGTGGCACAGTCTACGATCTCTGGATTGCACTAGGATGCGCTATTGGCGCGTTTCTCATGCGCGGTGCAGGCTGCACATGGAATGACATCACCGACCGCCATATTGATGCGGGCGTTGCCCGCACCCAATCGCGCCCTTTGCCATCAGGTCAGGTGACAGTGCGCGGGGCACTGGTTTGGGCGGTTGTGCAGGCACTCATCTCTTTTGGCATTCTGCTCACCTTTGAGGCAGCCGCAATTTGGTTGGGCATTCTGGCTCTGTTGCCTGTAGCGATTTATCCTTTTGCCAAGCGTTTCACATGGTGGCCGCAGGTGTTTTTGGGCATTGCCTTTAACTGGGGGGCGCTTTTGGCTTGGGCGGCGCATCAAGGCAGTCTATCGCTTGCCCCCATCCTTCTTTATCTCGCAGGAATTGCTTGGACCCTGTTCTATGACACGATTTATGCCCATCAAGACAAAGAAGATGACGCGCTGATGGGCGTGAAATCGACCGCACGCCTTTTTGGAGAGAATTCGGCGCAGTGGCTTTGGGGCTTCTTGATCCTCAGCGCGGGCCTTGCGGCAGCGGCTGTGATGGTTGTCCTATCAGGGTCGGCGCTGATTTTGGGTCTTTGCGGCGTTGTGGGTTTTGCCGCCCATATGATCTGGCAGATGCAGCACTTGGACATCAACAATGTCGACCGCTGCCTGTCACTGTTTCGCAGCAATCGCGATGCTGGGCTGATCTTTGGGCTATTTCTTGCCGCTGCAGCATGGCTGTGATTGATCCTCGGGCGATTAATCTCTAAGCCATCCGCAGGGGATAAATTCGGATCACATTTCCAATATGAAAATTTCGCTCTCTCTTGCAGCAGTTTTAACTTTTTTGGTCGCAGGCCTGTTGTCTTACCTCGTGGCAATCGCCGCGGCGATCTCTATCGAAAATCGTTCGGTTACGGCGGTTGAGGATCGGCTGGAGCAATCTGGCGTGAGTTGGGTCGAGTTGCGCGGGGACGGGCTGCAAGTTCACATTTCAGGCGAGGCCCCCAATGAGGCCGCACGGTTTCGCGCGCTGACACTTGCCGCGGCAGTCGTGGATGATGACCGGCTGATTGATGAAATCACCGTTGCCGACCCCGCAGGCATTTCAACCCCAGATTTCCTGCTCGAGATGTTGCGCAACAGTGACGGCATTTCGATGATTGGACTGATCCCAACCGATGCCGATGGCGAAACCATTGCCGCGCGCATCGCCGATATCACCAATGGGGTCGAAGTCGCCAATCTCGTGGAAAGCGTTGACTATCCTATTCCGCAAGGTTGGGATGCCGCACTTGAATACGGGCTGCGCGCCTTGCGCTTGCTTCCACGTTCAAAAATCTCGGTGATGCAGGGCAAGGTGACTGTCACGGCCGTTGCCGATAGCGTGGCGGAGCGTGACAGCGCAATATCCCGCTTAAACAGTTACCCTCAGGCAGGGTTGGATGTGGTTATCGACATCTCCGCCCCCCGTCCCGTTATTACACCCTTTGCCTTTCGTATGATCCGCGAGGACGATGTGGCCACCCTTGAGGTTTGCTCCGCAGATACGGAGGCGAATGCGGCGCGGATTATCACCGCGGCTGAGGCTGCAGGCCTTGCCACAGGTGAAAGCTGTGATGTGGGCCTTGGCGTGCCATCTACAGAATGGGCGCGGGCCATTGAGGTAGCAGTTGCCGCTCTGGCAGAACTGGGGGATGGGACGCTCACCTTCTCAGACGCCGATGTCAGCCTTGTGGCGAAAGAAGGCACATCGCAGCGTCTTTTTGATAGGGTGGTGGGTGAATTAGACCGCAACCTCCCCAATCTGTTCTCATTGCAGGCCATCCTACCGCCCCCGCCCCAAGATAGCGGCGCGTTAGAAGCACCAGAATTCACCGCAAGCCTTTCTGAAACAGGGGCCGTTCAGGTGCGCGGTCGCTTACCCGATGAAAACCTGCAAGCCGCGAACCAAGCTTTCGCGCAGGCGCTTTTCGGCAGCGAAAATGTCTATTTCGCCACGAATTTGGACGAAGCCTTGCCCGAAGGATGGTCAGTCCGCAGTCTTGCAGGCTTAGAGGCGCTGTCCTTTTTGCATGACGGCGATTTGCTGATCACCCCTGCAAAACTGACATTGTCTGGCCGTGTTGCAGATCGAGATCATATCGAACTGGCCTCACGCCTCCTCTCAGATAAACTTGACGGTGCAGATTTCGAGATCAACGTGACCGTGGATGCAAGCCTTGCGCCTGAACCCGAATTGCTGTCACCTGAAACCTGCCTTTCGCGGATCAATGATCTATTGGCAGAGACGAAAATCACCTTTGATCCTGGGTCGATTGAAATCAACGAAAGCACAGGCGCAATCCTAGATCGCTTGGCTGAGATCCTGCCAGATTGCCGCCATGTCGATATGGAAATCGGCGGTCATACCGACAGTCAAGGGCGCGAGGAAATGAACCTCACATTGAGCCAAGCCCGCGCTGATGCGGTCTTAAACGGCCTTCTGGCGCGGCGGGTTCTGGTGTCGAACCTATCGGCGCGTGGCTATGGAGAGGCCAACCCAATCGCGGATAATGACACCGAAGAGGGCCGCGAGCAAAACCGTCGTATCGAGTTTAAACTGATTGATCGAACCGCAGCCGAAAATGACACGCCCGAGGAGGCGGCAGATGCCGAAGCCCCTGTAGGCGAGGAGGCCCAACAATGAACCGCACTGAATTCATTATCGCCATTACGATCATTTTGATCATCGCCTTTGCCCTTGGTTGGTTCGCAAATTGGCTTGTGCATCGCCTGACGCGCGTATCTGATGCAGATGTGAATGAGTTGGAAAGCCTCGCCGCTTCGCTGCACGAAGCCGAAGAATTGCGCGACCAAGCCATCACTTATATCGAACAGCGCGAAAGCGAATTGACCACGCAGCTTTCCCAAACCGAAGCCGAGTTGCGCGCCGCGATGGAAGGGTTGCGTGAAGCCCGCAGCGAAAACGACCATCTGCGCAGTAAGTTGGAGAAATCTTAATCTAAGATTTTACCCATTGGGCAAGCGCGGCCTCATCTTCGTCTTTGGCCTCTACCCAATCCGCGCGCCCATCGTGGCGCGCTTCTTTTTTCCAGAATGGCGCACGGGACTTCAGATAATCCATGAGGAAATCAGCGCTTTCAAATGCTGCTTTGCGATGGGGCGAAGCGGTCGCGACCATCATGATCTGGTCTGACGGCACAAGTTTGCCATAGCGGTGGATGATCAAGACACGGATCAACGGCCAACGCGCTTGCGCCTCGGCGGCGATTGCACCGAGTGCTTTTTCAGTCATGCCTGCATAATGCTCTATTTCCATGTGAGCGAGGCTTTGATCGGGCAAATCGCGCACCAGACCTGTGAAACTGACGACAGCGCCCGCACCCGTTGCGGCTGCGGCGAAATTCGACATCTCAGCGCCCAAATCAAACGGCGCAGACTGGACGCGGACATCTACCGCCATGGCCCTAACCCCCCGTCATTGGTGGGAAGAAAGCAATCTCGCGCGCGCCCTGAACGGGATGATCCAAATCGACCAATTCCTGATCAACCGCCGCGCGCACAGAGGATAGATCCGAAAAAACCAAGTCATGCGCGTCAGATTTACCGCGCAGCTCAGCAATCAAATCGGCGATTGTTGCCGCATCGGTGTTGATCATCTCGCGATCCGCGCCAATGCGTTCGCGCAACCATGCGAAATATCTTAGTTCAATCATCCCGTCAGCCTTTCTGGTCACTGAGGAATGGCAAGGCTTTGAGGAAGTAATCAAACCCTGTGACAAAGGTCAAAACGGCTGCAAGCCACAACATCCCCATGCCGCCCCACGCCAAAGCATCGCGCAGCACATGCAAGCCAAAGGTGCCAAATGAATGGTCATTGTGCATATTATGCTCTGCAATCGCCCATAAGAACATCAAGACAATCGCAACCATCTGCACCATGGTTTTCCATTTGGCGAGTTTTGTAACCTTAAGTCGCCCTGCATCCGCGCCCAAGAATTCGCGCAGGCCCGAGACGAAGACCTCGCGAAACAAGATAAGAACAACAGGTGTGATCAGGGCCACGGATAGATCAAACAGTCCGACCAAGATTGCCAAGGCGATCACCACCATGGCCTTATCCGCAATCGGATCAAGCATAGCACCGAAACGGGAAACTTGCGCCCATTTGCGGGCCAAATATCCATCCAGATAATCGGTGGTGGCCGCGCCAATAAACAGGATCAATGCCACCCAATCGGCAATCGGACGCGGAAAGATTGCAAACACCACACCGACCGCAATCGCGGCCAACAGGCGCAGCACCGTCAGAATATTTGGAAGTGTCCATGTCATAGGTTTGATCTTATCCGCTCACGCCCCGTCATGGAAGAAGGCATAGATGGTTTCTGCCATCCGATCTGAGATTCCTTCTACCGCCTTAAGATCTGCCAAATCTGCGCGCGACACGGCCTTGGCACTTCCAAAATGGGCCAAAAGCGCCCGCTTGCGGGTGGCGCCAATGCCGGGAACCTCATCCAGCGGGGTCGCGCCAATCGCCTTTGATCGTTTGTCGCGATGCGCCCCAATTGCAAAGCGATGCGCCTCATCGCGCAGGCGTTGGATAAAATAGAGCACAGGGTCATTGCGCTTAAGCGCAAAGGGACGCGCTCCATAGCGGTGGAACTCTTCCTTGCCCGCATCACGATCAACACCTTTGGCGACACCGATAAAGGGCACATCGTCAACACCTAGATCCCCCATGATCTCGGCAACAGCACTGATCTGCCCTGCCCCACCATCGATAAGCAATAAGTCAGGCCAAGCATCCGATTTGCGGTCAGGGTCTTCCTTAAGGAGGCGCTGAAAGCGGCGCGTTAGAACCTCTTTCATCATGCCAAAATCATCCCCGGGGGTAAGGTCGTCTCCGCGGATGTTGAATTTGCGATACTGGCTTTTGAGAAAGCCCTCTGGCCCCGCAACAATCATGGCCCCAACGGCATGCGCGCCTTGGATATGCGAGTTGTCATAAACCTCTATGCGCGCAGGCGCGCCATCTAGGCCAAACGCATCGGCCAAACCGCGCAACAATTTTGCTTGGGTGGCGCTTTCGGCCATACGCCGTGCAAGGCTTTCGCGGGCATTGCGCAATGCCCCCTCAACTAATTCAGCCTTTTCGCCGCGCTGTGGCACGAGGATCTCAACCTTGCCACCGCGCTTTTGGCCCAGGGCGGCCTCCATCAGCTCGGCCTCCTCCAGCCCATGCGACAGGATCACTTGGCGTGGGGGTTCCTTGTTATCATAGAACTGGCCCAAAAAGGCTTCCATCACCTCATCGGGGGATTCAGAACCACCCAAGCGCGGGTAGTAGTCATGGTTGCCCCAGTTTTGGTTGGCGCGGATAAAAAAGACCTGAACACAGGCCTGACCGCCCTCCATATGTAAGGCGATGATATCGGCCTCACGCACAGTTTGCGGGTTGATCCCTTGGGTACCTTGCACTTGCGTCAGCGCGCGAATGCGGTCGCGCAGGGCTGCAGCGCGCTCATATTCCATCGCTTCAGCCGCCTCGGCCATTTGCGCGCCAAGCTGCTCTTGAATTTCGGTGGAATTCCCACGCAAAAACCGCGCGGCATCAGCCACGCTCGCGGCGTAATCTGATGCGCTAATATAGCCAACACATGGCGCAGAACACCGCTTAATCTGATAAAGCAAACAGGGCCGCGTGCGGCTGTCAAAAGTCGTGTCGCTGCAATTGCGCAGCAAGAACACTTTTTGCAATTGGTTCAACGTGCGATTAACCGCACCCGCCGATGCAAACGGGCCAAAATACTGCCCTTTCTCCGTCTTCGCCCCTCGATGTTTGCGGATTTGCGGAAAATCATGCGCAGCCCCAATTACGATATTCGGGAAGCTTTTATCGTCACGAAGCAAAACATTGTATCGCGGCTTGAGCTGCTTAATGAGATTTTGCTCTAACAGCAGCGCCTCGGTTTCGGTGCGCGTGGTCAGAAACATCATCGAAGCAGTTTCCGAAATCATCCGCGCGATACGCGGACTATGCCCCGAGGGTTTCGCATAATTCGACACCCGCCGCTTAAGGGCACGCGCCTTGCCAACATATAAAACGCGGCTCTGCGCATCGAGCATGCGATAAACACCAGGGCTTTGATCTAGCGTCTTAAGATAGTCGCGGATGACCTCATGCCCCTGCCGCGGCGCATCTGCTGAGGGGCTAATTTCCACGCTGTTTTCTAACATGTCATCCATGATGCAAAGCTTGCCCTGATTCCAATTCGCGCTGCAACGAAGAGCAGCCAAGTTCAAGGGAAAATATGTCCACTAAACCTGTGGATAAACCTGCGGAAAACCCTTGAAGCATCGAAATTTTTCTTTGTTTTTCGGAGGGTTCTGTGAATTGCACAATTTTTAGGCGTCTTTTTAACTATTTGAATTTGTTAATTATTTTCTTTTCCAGCGGGGCTTTGTGATCAAAGCGTTACTTAAACTTTACCTAAACGTTACCTAAGGAGCCGCGGTGGAAAACTCCAATCATGATCAAAAATTAGACCTATTCCGTCCCCACAACATCAGGGGTCGCCCAAGCCAGATGCTGCCCCCCATCCACGGCGATCATTTGGCCTGTCACAGCCTTAGCTTTCACCAAATAGATGAGCGCATCGGTGATATCGTCCAAATCGGCGCCACGGTGCAAAATTGTAGATTGTCTCTGGCGGGCAAAGGCCGCTGCATCCTGCCGTCCCCCACGCAATGTTGGGCCGGGCCCAATGGCATTTACGCGAATATCGGGCGCTAAATTCTGCGCGGCGGTTTTGGTAAATGTCCACAATGCGGATTTTGCCAATGTGTAACTGACAAAATCGGGGGTCAACTTATGCACCCTTTGGTCGATCATGTTGATGATGACTGAGGTTGCGCGCGGCTCACCGCCGCTATCTTGAACGGCTTTGGGGGCCTGCGCGGCAAAAGCCTCGGACAAGACCACGCTCGCGCGCAAGTTGGAATTCATGTGCCGATCCCAACTCTCGCGGGTGAGGCCCCCGAATGTATCATGCTCGAATATGGAGGCGTTGTTGACCAGAACCGAAAAAGGCGCCCCGATTGACGCACGGGCCTCAGGCAAAAGGGCCTGTGTCGCCGCCTCGTCCAAAAGATCGGCCTGCACCAGAACCGCCTGACGCCCTGCGGCCCGAACGGCTGCCGCGGTCGTCTCAGCCCCTTCGCGGGATGAGGCATAATGGATCGCCACATCGTAACCCGCCTGTGCCAATGCAATCGCCATTGCCTGACCCAAGCGCTGACCTGCGCCTGTCACCAAAGCTGCGGGCATCTGTGAACCTCCGACTAGTGCAACAAGAAACTTACATAGCCGATATAGAGCGCCACAAAGAGAAGTCCCACCGCGCGCCCCATGCGCCACCGGAAAAACACGAAAGGCAGCAAGATCAGCGAAGTGCCCAACATCACCCAAAGATCAAAGCGCAGGAATTCACTATCCACGGGAATGGCGCCAAACCATGGCGCGACCCCAAAAATGAACACCAAATTAAAGATGTTCGAGCCAATTACATTGCCCAAGGCCACATCTGCATGTTTGCGCAATGCGGCCATCACAGATGTCGCCAATTCGGGCAAACTGGTGCCAAGGGCCACCAGGGTCAAACCAATGACCACCTCCGACACGCCAAAGGCGCGCGCGATTTCTGTGGCGCTGTCAATCAAGAGATCCGCCCCCAAAGGCAGACCAATCAAGCCAAGCCCAAGATACATGCCAATCTTCCAATAGGGCATGGACGGATCAGCTTCTTCCAATTCTTCGGGTAACTCTTCGGGCGCATCACCTGCAAAGGCATGACGAATTTGATCGCCCAATATCAGCGCAAAAACCGCCAGAAGGATCAGACCGTGCCACCAGACAAAGGGCCCCAGAAACGCAAGCACGACAAAGACCAAACTGGCGCAGAGCATGAAAATGTAATTCTTGCGCGTGTCCGAGACACTGGGATCAAGGCAGGAAATAATTGCGGGCAACCCCAAGACCAAAAGAACATTGGCGATGTTCGACCCCACGACATTGCCCAGTGCCAAGCCTGGTGCATCGCCAAGCACCGCTTGGATCGACACCAATAATTCTGGCGCAGATGTCCCAAAGGCCACCACGGTCAGGCTGACGACCAAGGCCGAAATGCCCAACCGCAACGCAAGGTTGACAGCCCCCCGCACCAACGCATCCCCCGCAAGAACGAGGATCACCAAGCCCAAAACAGCCAAGGCAATATGCGCGGTCATTCAGGTTTGTCCTCGTCTCTCGGATCTCGTTTTAGCGGATCACGCTTTAGGGGGTCTGGAGGAAAGCGCGGCTTGCGCGATTTGAACTTGGGCAGGCGCAGCTTTCCAAACATGGCAAGCACGGCCATAAAAATTAGAAAAAGACTGATGATCTTAAGCATCACAAATCAATCCGCCCCAAAACAAAGGACCAAGGGACTTGTGCAAGATGAGGGCGGAGTGGTCTTTTCATCATAGCCCCTCACGTAACGATGCCCCCCCCTTCAATCAAGGGGCGTCATCTGCGAAATCTTACGGGCTTGAGGCGAAGGATCGTCACTGGGATTATCCGCCTTTGCCCGCTATGATGCCCGCACAAACCCGCAAGGCAGACCCAGATGCTGACCATCACCGACCAGATCACCATTGCCGATTGGGAATTGACCGAAAGCTTCACCCGCGCCCAAGGGCCAGGCGGTCAGAATGTGAACAAGGTTTCAACGGCAGTGGAATTGCGGTTCGAGGCCGCCCGTTCCCCCCATCTGCCCGCGCACGTCAAACGCCGCTTGCAACGCATCGCGGGCCAGAAATGGACGAAAGACGGCGCGGTGGTGATCTTTGTGCAAGACACCAGAAGCCAAGCCCGCAACCGCGAGATCGCCCGTGAAAGACTAGCCGAGATGATCCGCGCCGCCCTAGTGGTGCCAAAACCCCGCCGCCCGACCCGCCCCACGAAGGGATCGGTGGAACGGCGGATCAAGGCGAAGAAGGTGCGCGCCGAGGTGAAGGCAGGACGGGGGAAGGTGGAGGGGTGAGGGGTGGATGAAACCCATCATGCACGCGGGTGGTGGGCGGGGATGGTGGGTTTCACCTGGCCAACATAGCGTGATGCAGGTTACACATTTCCTTTACCGACGCAGGGTGGGAGCCTACGCTTGCGGTGACAAGCTGTGGTGATGACGCGGCGACCTTGTGGTGTGTTTCAAAAAACGGCTTCCTTCGACATAGCGACTCTCATATGTTAAGAAAATATCGTTTTCTTAACATATATGCAGTATCGAGGTAAGCACATGGACAGAACGACAACAGTATCGGGTCCCCGCTTAGTCGAGACCTACAAGATACCTGCACTTCCACCACCGGTAGACTTTGAAACGCTGCCTATCCTCAAGGCACTTAAGGAAGCGCACAAGAATGTTGCCGAACTGAAAGGGCGCGCCGGATCATTGCCAAACCAAGGCATTCTAATCGATACTCTCACCCTACAAGAAGCAGCAGCAAGTTCTGAGATCGAGAACATCGTGACCACGCAGGATGAACTCTATCAAATGAATACCCGACTGGGATTATACCCGTCGCCCGAAGCAAAAGAGGTCGCACTCTATGGCTCCGCTCTACGCTTAGGGTTTGAACAATTACATGAAAAGAAGGGCAACATCAGCAATAGCACAATAATCGCGCTTTTTCAGACACTGAAGCGGAGCACGGGTGACTTCAGAAGAACGCCGGGAACAGCCCTAAAGAACGATAGGACTGGCGAGATCGTTTACGTGCCCCCACAATCCTTCAATGACATTTCACGACAAATGGGTGAGCTTGAGTCTTTCATTAATGAACCACTTCCTGAGAATATTGATCCGCTAGTGGCTATGGCAATTGTCCACCATCAGTTTGAAAGTATCCACCCATTTCCAGACGGCAACGGCCGTATCGGGCGAATTCTGAACGTTCTTTTTTTGTGTAAACTTGGGCTACTTGAGATCCCAATTCTATACCTGAGTCGATACATTACTCGAAATAAGGGGGACTACTATCGGCTTCTTCAAGCTACACGCGATACTGGCGATTGGGAGCCATGGACTCTCTATATGCTAGCTGCCGTTTCAGAAACTGCTGCGGAAACTACGCGGCTAGTTCAGGGGATACGCATACTAATGGCAGAGACCAAAAAGAGGCTTCGTGATCAGCACTCAAAGATCTATTCTCAAGAATTGATCAATAATCTCTTTCGACACCCATACACTAGAATTGAATATGTTGTTGATGAGGTTGGAGTCAGTCGTCAAACTGCGGGAAAATACCTGAACGAGCTGGCAGAATCCGGTCTACTAAAGAAAATGAAGATCGGGCTAAACAACTATTACATTAATGGGCCGTTGGTTGACTTGCTAGCAAAGCCCTAAACCACCACCTCAACCCGCTCCTGTTCCCCCACCCCGAACACGCGCTTATAGCGCGCGATCTCGTCCTGTGGCCCCATCGCTTTCTCGGGGTTGTCGGACAGTTTGACCGTGGGGCGGCCGTCGGCGCGGATGGCTTTGCAGACCAGCGAGAAGGGGGCGAGTGCATCGCCCTCGACCAGCCCGCGGAAATCATTGGTCAGAAGCGTGCCCCAGCCAAAGGACACGCGCACGCGGCCTGAAAATTTTGCGTGCAGCTCGGCGATGCGGTCGACATCCAACCCGTCCGAGAAGATCACCAATTTCTGCGTAGGGTCTTCGCCGCGCGATTTCCACCAGTCAATCGCGGCCTCGGCCCCTGCCTCGGGCGTGCCTGAATCGATACGAATACCCGTCCAACCCGCCAACCAATCGGGCGCGTTCCTGAGGAACCCCGCCGTGCCATAGGTGTCAGGCAGGATGATGCGCAGATTGCCATCATGTTCCTCATGCCAATCCGCAAGCACATCGTAGGGCGCCCGGGCCAGTTCCGTATCATCGCGGGCCAAGGCGGCATAGACCATCGGCAATTCATGCGCGTTCGTCCCGATGGCCTCAATGTCGCGCTTCATCGCGATATGGCAATTCGAGGTGCCCGCGAATTTACCCCCCAAACCTTCGATCATCGCCTGCACACACCAATCCTGCCACAGATAGGAATGGCGGCGGCGGGTGCCGAAATCGGCAATGCGCAGCCCCTCAATCGCGCGCATTCTTTCGATTTTTTCCCAAAGCTTTGTCATCGCGCGGGCATAGAGCACCTGCAACTCGAACTTACCCATGTCTTTCAAGACAGCGCGCCCGCGCAATTCCATCAAAACTGCAAGCGCGGGGATTTCCCAAAGCATCACCTCGGGCCATGCGCCTTCAAAGGTCAGCTCATATTGATCTCCCACCCGTTCCAGATGGTAGGGGGGCAGTTGCAGCGCCTCGAACCATTCCATGAAATCGGGGCGGAACATCTGGCGCTTGCCGTAAAACGTATTCCCGCGCAGCCACGTGCTTTCGCCCCGCGTCAGGCGCAGTGTGCGGATATGATCCAATTGTTCACGCAATTCACCCTCATCAATCAGATGCGCAAGCGGGATGCGCGTTGTGCGATTGATCAGTGAAAATGCGACTTGGGTTTTGGGCCGATTGCGAAAGACCGACTGACACATCAGCAATTTATAGAAATCCGTGTCGATCAGCGAGCGCACGATCGGGTCAATCCTCCAGCGATGGTTATGGACACGGGTGGCGATATCGACCATGGCTAGGCTCCAAGCAGGCGTGTTTCGCGCCGTTTAGAGCAAATCATAGGCCATAAAGGCAAGAGCGATGGAAATTTTCCTGCAAGGCACCCCAGGATTGGAGGATATCCTCGCCGAGGAGGCCCGCAGCTTATCCTTCTCGGGCGTGCAATCTGTGGCAGGGGGTGTAATCTGTCAGGGTGATCTCGCTGAAGCAATGCGTGCCAATCTCTGGCTGCGCTGCGCGGGACGCGTATTGATCCGTATCGCGGAATTCCGCGCGATGCATCTGGCACAATTGGACAAGCGCGCGCGCAAATTGGATTGGGCCAGCATTTTGCGTCCTGATCGAGCTTGGCGCGTTGAGGCCACCTGCCGCAAATCAAAGATTTACCACCAACGCGCGGCTGCGGAACGAATTGAGGGGGCAATCAGCGCGGCGCTTGGCATCACGCCAAACCCTGAGGCGCTGATTGTTGTCAAACTGCGCATCGAAGATGATCTTTGCACACTCAGCCTCGATACATCTGGCGAGAGCTTACACAAACGGGGCGCCAAGGAATTCATCGGCAAAGCGCCGATGAAAGAAACCCTTGCAGCCGCGTTTTTGCGGGCCTGCGGCTATCATGGCGGGATGCCTGTAGTTGATCCGATGTGTGGCTCGGGCACGTTTTTGCTTGAGGCCGCCGAGATTGCCGCGCGGTTGCCCGCAGGGCGTGCGCGCCGTTTTGCGTTTGAAGATCTTGCCGGATTTGAGAGTGCTGATTGGTCTGCAATGCGCCGCAATTTTTCCTCACGCGAGGCTGAGGCCGTGCAATTTTACGGGTTCGACCGCGACCAAGGGGCGATTACAGGCGCGCGCGCCAATGCCGAGCGGGCGGGTGTTGCGGAATGGACCAGCTTTGCCTGTCAGCCCCTCAGCGCGCTTGAACCACCGACAAAGCAAAAAGGGTTGGTCATTCTGAACCCGCCCTATGGCGCGCGGATTGGCAATCGCAAATTGTTGTTTGGGCTTTACGGCGCCATTGGCGCGGTCATGCGCGAACGGTTCACGGGATGGCAATTTGGCATGGTCACATCGGACGAAGGGTTAGCCAAGGCCACAGGTTTGACATGGTCAGAGGTGAGCCGCCCCGTGGCCTTCGGTGGGTTAACTGTCAAACTCTATCAATCAGCCCTTTGACATCATCACGCCCAAAGCGGCCATGTCATCCAAAGCTGTCGCCAATGATCCGCCCAGATCAATCGCGCGACACAAATCGCGGCGCAGCTCGACTGCAAACCCTAGTTTTGCGGCATCTTGCGCGGAATAATTGACACAGAAATCTGTCGCCAATCCGACCATGGTCAGATGCGTGATCCCACGATTGCGCAAATATCCCTCAAGCCCCGTGGGGGTCTGGTGATCATTTTCGAAAAACGCAGAATAGCTGTCGATGGCAGGGCGAAACCCTTTGCGAATAATCAGATCCGCACGGTTTGTGCGAAGTTCTGGATGGAATTCCGCCCCCGCGCTGCCTTGCACGCAATGATCAGGCCATAAAACCTGTGGGCCATAGGGCATCTCAATCATCTCTAGGGGCGCGCGCCCCTCATGCTGGCTTGCAAAACTGGAATGATCCGCGGGATGCCAATCTTGGGTCAGGATCACGGCGGCATAGTCATCCATCAAGGCGTTGATCCCCGCTACAATCGCGCTGCCCTCAGGCACAGCCAAGGCGCCGCCTTCACAAAAGTCATTTTGCACATCAATCACCAAAAGCGCGTGAGTATCGGGTTTCATACCATGGTCTCCGTATAGGGCAGCGTGCCGCATCACCTAAGGGTTGAGTTGCACAATGCAAGGGCGTAAATGCGCAGCTATGTATATTGTCGCCGCTCTCTATCACTTTACCCGATTTGACGCGCCCGAAGAGTTGCGCGCGCCCCTGCTTGAGCTTTGCGAGACGCAGGGGATCAAGGGATCGCTTCTTTTGGCGCGCGAAGGGATCAACGGCACCATCGCAGGCAGCCGCACGGGGATTGACGCGGTGCTATCCCATATCCGCAACCTGCCTGGTTGTGCGGCGTTTGAATGGAAAGAAAGCACAGCCACCGAAATGCCCTTTGGCCGCCTCAAGGTGCGCCTGAAGCGCGAGATCGTCACGATGGGTGTGCCAGAAACTGATCCGCTCAAAATCGTGGGCACTTATGTTGCGCCTGAAGAATGGAACGAATTGATCTCGGCCCCTGATGTCGCCGTGATCGACACGCGCAATGATTACGAAGTGGCCATTGGCACTTTCAAAGGCGCGGTTGATCCACAGACCGAAAGTTTCCGCCAATTCCCACAATGGTGGGAGGAAAATAAACATCGCTTTCACAACAAGCGGATCGCAATGTTCTGCACCGGTGGCATCCGTTGCGAGAAATCCACCGCGTTCCTCAAGGATCAAGGCGTGGAGGAGGTGTATCACCTCAAAGGCGGCATCCTAAAATATCTTGAGGAAATGCCACAAGAAAGCAGCCTTTGGGAGGGCGAATGTTTCGTCTTTGACGAACGCGTCTCTGTCGGTCACGGCCTTAAACAGGGGCCTTATGGTCTGTGCCGCGCCTGTCGCCGCCCGATTTCTGTCGAAGATCGCAGACATCCCCATTTCGAAGAAGGCGTCTCCTGCCATCAATGTATGGGCGAGCACAGCGATGAAGATCGCGCGCGTTTCCGCGAACGTCAGCACCAGATTGCCTTGGCCAAAGCCCGCGGTGAAAGCCATTTGGCAGGCTAGTTTACGCTCTCCGTGAATTTTTCATGACAGCGCCATTTGAGACTTTGCTTGATTCATTATTTCGATTATTCACGAAATATGGAAAATATACTCGTCACACAGCTGTCAACTTTGGGCCATGGCCCACGCCTTGATATTTTTCGTCTGCTGATGCGCCGGTATCCTGATGCGGTCGCGGCGGGGGAAATTGGTGCTGCTTTGGGGGTTAAACCCTCAACCTTGTCGGCCTATCTTGGCGCGCTTCATCAGGCGGGGTTGATCGCGCAAGAACGCGAAGGCACTTCGCTGCGCTATCGCGTAGCGATGGACACCACCCATGATATGATGGCTGCTCTATTTTCAGAGTGCTGCCGTGGACGGGTAAACCTTCAGTTTGACTGTGCGCCTGACCCGCAGAATGACGGCAGGCTATTTAATGTGCTGTTCCTCTGTGTTGGAAACTCGGCACGCTCCATCATGGCTGAAACTTTGCTACGCGATATGGGCGGGGATCGGTTTCGCGTATACTCCGCCGGTGTCCAACCGCAAAGCACACTCAACCCGCTCGCGCTCGAGGTGCTGCGCCAGAAAGGTCACGATACCTCTGCTCTCAGTTCTAAGCATCTTAGCGTTTTCCAAGCGCCCGAAGCGCCGCAGATGGATTTTGTTTTTACAGTCTGTGATGTGGCCGCCAATGAGGATTGCCCCGCTTGGGCGGGACAGCCTGTCAGCGGGCACTGGGGCCTGCCTGACCCTGTAAAGGCCCAAGGCAGCGTTGCTGAGCGGGGGCTGGCTTTTCAGGCAACCTATGGCGCGTTGCGCAATCGTATTGCCGCCTTCACCGCCCTGCCCCTTGAAAGCCTAGAACGCGCGGCGCTGCAAAAGGCGGTGGATCACATCGCAGAGATTTCTAAAGAGGATTGAAATATGACTGTCTACGCGCTGAACGGATTGGGCCGCATCGGCAAGCTTGCGCTGCGACCCTTGCTTGAGGCGGACGCAGAGATTGCATGGATCAATGATGCGGTCGGTGATGCCGCCATGCACGCCCATCTGTTGGAGTTTGACACAGTGCATGGCCGCTGGCCCGCGTCTTTCTCAGCAACTGAGGATGCTGTCATCATAAATGACCAACGCATTCCTTTTATTGGCACCAAAGACATCCATGACCTGCCCCTTAAGGGGGTGGATGTGGTCATTGACTGCACGGGGAAATTTAAAACAGCTGCGGCCCTTGCGCCCTATTTCGCCGCAGGCGTGAAAAAGGTCATTGTCTCCGCCCCCGTCAAAGATGGCCCCACCGCGAATATCGTCTATGGCGTGAACCATGAGATTTATGACCCTTCCGCGCATCACATCGTGACAGCGGCAAGCTGCACCACAAATTGCCTTGCCCCTGTCGTCAAAGTGATGATGGAAGAATTTGGCATCAAGCACGGCTCAATCACCACAATCCATGATGTCACAAACACCCAAACCATCGTGGATCGGCCAGCTAAAGATTTACGCCGCGCGCGGTCTGCGCTGAACTCGCTGATCCCGACCACAACGGGCAGTGCCACGGCGATCACGCTGATCTATCCTGAATTGAAGGGCAAGCTTAATGGGCACGCTGTGCGCGTGCCTTTGTTGAACGCGTCCCTGACCGATTGTGTCTTTGAGCTAGACCGCGAGGCCACAGCGGCGGAAATCAACGCAGCCTTTGCACGTGCGGCAGAAGGGGCGCTGAACGGCATCCTCGGCTTTGAAGCGCGCCCTTTGGTGAGTGCGGATTACACCAATGACACGCGATCCTCGATTGTGGATGGGCCATCCACGATGGTCATTAATGGCACGCAGGCCAAGATTTATGCGTGGTATGACAATGAAATGGGCTATGCCCATCGCCTGATTGATGTCGCGCGCATGGTTGGCGCAAGCCTATGACCGCGCCAAAGCCATCCGCCCTGCCCGCCTATATCGCCGTAACAGCGGCTTATTGGGCGTTTATGCTGTCGGATGGCGCGCTTCGGATGTTGGTTCTCTTGGCCTTCCACGAGCGCGGCTTTAGTCCCGTTCAACTGGCCTATCTGTTTTTGCTCTATGAGCTTGCAGGCGTCATAACCAATCTTTCTGCGGGCTGGCTGGCCGCGCGTTTTGGCCTGACCCGCACCTTATATGCGGGGCTGATCCTACAGGTTGGTGCGCTTTTGGCCCTCACCGCGCTGGATCCTGCGTGGTCGATCGGCGCATCTGTGGCCTATGTGATAGCCGTGCAAGGGGCCTCAGGCGTGGCTAAGGATCTGGCGAAAATGTCCTCAAAATCGGCTGTCAAACTTTTGGCACCCGAAGGGGCTGGATTGCTGAAATGGGTATCTTGGCTGACAGGATCAAAAAACGCGGTAAAGGGATTGGGGTTCCTTTTGGGCGCAGGCCTTTTGGCACTTTATGGCTACAACACCGCCTTGTTGGGCATGGCAGCTATTTTGGCACTGATCCTTGTGGCGCTGCTTTTCTTCATGCCGGACGGCCTGCCCAAAGGGAACAAAGCGACCAAGTTTTCCACCGTCATCTCGCGAGACAAAAATATCAATCGTCTGTCTGCGGCCCGCGTCTTTTTATTCGGCGCGCGGGATGTGTGGTTTGTGGTGGGCATCCCCGTTTATTTCTACGCCGTTCTTTCCGATGGCAGCGATGAAAGCAGGCGCGCGGCCTTTTTCATGATTGGCACCTTCATGGCGGTCTGGATCATCCTTTATGGCGCTGTTCAGGCCATGGCCCCGCGCATCCTGCGCAAAGGGGCTAACAATCTGGCGCTACTGTCTGCAAGTGCGCGCCAATGGGCCTTGGCGCTTGTGCCAATCCCTGCGCTTTTGGCGATTACTGTCTCCACCGCAGGCACGCCCGCCCCTTGGCTGACTGTGACGCTGGTCTTGGGTCTGTTGGTCTTTGGCGCGATATTTGCCGTGAACTCGGCCCTGCACTCTTACCTCATTCTCGCATTTTCAAAATCCGAGCGGGTCAGCCAAGATGTTGGTTTCTACTACATGGCGAATGCGGCAGGCCGATTGTTGGGCACGGGCCTATCGGGCCTTGCCTATCAATGGGGCGGGGTTGAGGCCTGCTTGATGGTAGCAAGCGGACTTTTGGCCTTATCGGCGGTCGCCGCAAATCGCCTAAACCGCAGCACGGCGTGAGCGCGCGGCAAGGCGCTCCCGATGCATCGTGTAAAGACCTGTGGCCACGATCACGGCCGTTCCAATAAGCGTCCACCCATCAGGCAATTGCGCAAAGACGAGATAGCCATACATGACCGACCATAGGATCATCGAATAATGCACAGGGGCCAATACCACCGCCTCCGCAATCTCCAGCGCGCGGATGACCATGAGCTCCGCCACACCTGCAATCGCCGCGATTGCAATCATCAAAACGATTGAGACGGGGTCACTTGGCCAAATCCATACAAAGGGCAGCGGCAGGCTGATCAACGCACTGCCAACAAGCGCGGTATAAGCTACCGTGGTATAGGTGTTGTCATAGGGCGCAATCATACGCGATAAAACCTGACGCAAGGCAAATAAACTGGCGGCAAAAAGCACCAGAAGAACCGCGGGATGCACGATCCCTAGGCCTGGTCGGATCACGATCAACGTGCCAATGAAACCGATGGAAATCGCAGCCCACCGATGCCATCCCACCGTTTCGCGCAAGATGACGGCGCCCAGAACAGTCACGATTAAAGGCGCCACAAATGTCACGGCGACCGCATCGGCCAACGGCACGAAACTGACGCCCAAGATGAAACATGTGGCCGAAATCACCGCAATCGCCCCGCGCAACGCCTGCAATTTCGGTCGCGCCGTGCGCAAAATCACAGGCCCGCGCCACAGCAGCAAAACCAAAACCCCAAACAGCAGCCCCAATTGCCGCGTCCAAACGATCTGCACTGGATGAAACAGATCGGTCAGGAATTTGGCCATTGTGTCTACGGCAGCAAATAAGAAAAAACCCAAGGCCATGAGGGCCAAACCCTTGAGATTGCTCGGGGCTTTGGGGGTTTCACTTGGTGTCGCTGTGTTATGCGGCAGGTCTGGAATGGTCGGCATAATGGGCCCACGGATTTGGTATACCACATCCTTAGGCCGCAAATCAGCTTCTGTCGACTGGGCAAATGGCTGACAAGCCCAATGAACGCACTAATTTGCAAGATCATGGAAAAGCGGCCTGTTCAGCTTGTTTGGTTCAAACGTGATTTGCGCGTTACAGATCATGCCTGCCTCGCCTCTGCGGCAGCGCGCGGGCCTGTTTTGCCCCTCTATATCATTGAGCCTGATTTCTGGGCCGAGCCCGATGCAAGCGCGCGACATTGGACGTTTCTGCGGCAATCCTTGGGAGAGTTGCGGGAGGCATTGGCGCGCTTGGGTCAGCCGCTTGTGATCCTTCGCGGGGATGCCGTTGCGGTGCTCGAAGAAATCGCAACTGCGCACACAATTGCCGCGCTGTGGTCGCATCAAGAAACGGGCAATGATTGGACATATGCGCGTGACAAACGGGTTGCGGCATGGTGCAAATCGAAATCCATCCCATGGCACGAACCGCGCCAATTCGGTGTCATCCGAAACTTACCCTCGCGCAACGGATGGGCGGAGGAATGGGACAAACAGATGTCACATCCCTGCCATGCAACCCCGCATCTTGAACCCATTTGCGAGGCACCCAGTTTCGATTTACCTAAGCCCGCGGATCTCGGCCTTGCGCCCGATGGCGGGGATCACCTGCAGATTGGCGGATCAATGGCAGCACGCGCGCTGCTCCATAGTTTTCTTACTGAACGCGGCGCGCCCTATCGCGCGGCAATGTCTAGCCCGCTTTTGGGTGCTGATGCCTGCTCGCGCCTATCGCCGCATCTGACATTCGGCACAATCTCGCTCCGCGAGGTGGCACAAGCCGCCGCCCGGCGCGCAGGCACCCTACCCAAAGGGCCGAGCCACAAAGACTGGCGCGGATCCCTGCGCGCCTTTCAATCCCGCCTTTATTGGCACTGCCATTTCATCCAAAAACTTGAAGACGAACCACGGATCGAATGGGAGAATATGCACCCCGCCTATGATGGTCTGCGCGATGATCCACAGGGGCATCCATGGTTTGAAGCGTGGAAAGAGGGGCAAACGGGGCTGCCGTTTCTGGACGCCTGTATGCGGTCGCTGCATCACACGGGATGGCTGAATTTTCGCATGCGCGCGATGGTGATGGCCGTTGCCAGTTATCACATGTGGTTCCATTGGCGCGAAACGGGCCTGCATCTGGCGCGGATGTTCACCGATTATGAGCCTGGAATTCATTGGTCACAGGTGCAGATGCAATCTGGCACAACGGGCATCAACACGATCCGCGTCTATAACCCAATCAAGCAAGGGTTGGATCAAGACCCCGATGGGGTGTTCATCCGCCGTTGGGTGCCTGAAATTGCACAGCTCTCAGGGGATGCCCTGCACCGCCCGTGGGTGCATCCTGACGCGCATGGCATTTTGGGACGAACCTACCCCAACCCCATCTTTGATCCGGCGGCGCGCGCCAAATGGGCCAAAGATCAGATTTGGGCCAAGCGCCGTGCGCCCGATCACAAGGCGGGCGCGGTTGCAGTTCTCACCCGCCATGGCAGCCGCAAATCCCCCCGCAAGACAAAACGTGCCGCCAAACACCCAACGGAACAATTGTCCCTGTTTGATTAGCCTATTCTGCGGCCATCTGCGTTGCGGCGCTTTGCATCCATGCATCAAGGGCCGCTATTTGTGATGGGTCTAGCCGCAGCCCCAACTTGCTGCGCCGCCAAACCACATCTTCGGCTGTTTGCGCGAATTCGTGTTTCATAAGCCAACGCACCTCTGCCTCGGTCAAAGTTGCGCCGAAATCGTGACCGAGATCCTCTGATGTTTGAGCCCCCGCCAGTATCGCCCAAGCATCCCGCCCATAGGCGCGAATGAGGCGCGTGGCCCATTTGGGCGTAAGAAACGGATAATCCGCCACAAGGCTTGCAATCAACCGATCCACATCCCCCACCTCGAAATCGCCACCTGGCAAGGCCACCCCCGCCGTCCACGGCCCGCGCGCGGATTTCGTGAACTCTGCAATTTTCTCAAGCGCGGATTCCGCCAAGCGGCGATAGGTGGTGATCTTGCCGCCAAAAATATTCAGCAAGGGCGCATCCCCATCCCCTTCAAGGATCAGCGTATAATCCCGCGTAGCGGCAGATGCCGATTGCGCCCCGTCATCATAGAGCGGCCGCAAACCAGAATAAGACCACACGATATCCTCGGCAGTAACAGCCGTGCTGAAATAGTTATTCACAAAGGACAGCATATAATCCCGCTCCTCGATGCTGCATTCGGGGCGGGTATCGGGGTCGCGGTGATCTTTGTCGGTCGTCCCGATTAAGGTGAAATCCCGCTCATAAGGAATGGCGAAACATATGCGCCCGTCCTCACCCTGAAAGAAGTAGCATTTCTCATGGTCATAAAGACGCTTGGTCACAATATGGCTGCCCCGCACGAGACGCACGCCGCCTTTGCTGTTTTGACCGATCTTCTGGCCGATCACATCGCTGACCCATGGCCCTGCGGCATTGATCAAAATCCGCGCCTGATGGTGATGGGTTTGCCCATCGCGGGTCTGGGTGCTGATCTTCCAAATGCCATTCTCCCGCTTGGCGGTCACCACCTTGTGACGCGGCAAGATCACCGCGCCACGCTCAGCCGCATCGCGGGCATTCAGCGCCACAAGACGGCTGTCTTCCACCCAACAATCTGAATATTCATAGGCCTTGGAAAATTTACGGTGCAGCGCCGCCCCCTCAGGGCCTTTGCGCAAATCCACCACCGAGGTTCCAGGCAATATCTTCCGCCCGCCCAAGTGGTCATAAAGAAACAGTCCCAATCGGATCAACCATTGCGGACGCCGCCCCGCCATCCACGGCATAAGCCGCGCCAAAAGTCGTGATGTGGGGGTTTGGCTCTCAAAGCGCATATCTTTGTGATAGGGCAGCACAAACCGCATCGGCCAAGAAATATGCGGCATGGCTTTGAGCAAAATTTCACGCTCAATCAGCGCCTCGCGCACCAAGCGAAACTCAAAATATTCTAGGTAGCGCAACCCACCATGAAACAGCTTGGTCGATGCCGAAGACGTAGCCGAGGCCAGATCGTTCATTTCCGCCAAACGCACCGTTAAGCCGCGTCCCGCCGCATCGCGGGCAATGCCGCAACCATTGATGCCACCGCCGATGATGAAAAGATCGTCAATCTCGCTCGTCATATCCATTGCGCCTTTCTTGCGGGCCTCATTCCACCGAAACCTAACGCCGCTATGACACAAACGAACACAAACGAAAATAATAATCTTCAAAATTATTCATTTTTGACGTCATTCGAAGAATTGACCCCCGATTTTAAGCCATCTAAGGTCTGTTAACCGCGCAAATGCGCGAAAAGGAAAAGGAACGCGCATGTCGCAAAGCTTTCGCTGGCCAGAGATTCTCGATATCGCGCGGCGCGAGGGGAAAGTGAGTGTCGAAGGACTGGCCGCGCATTTTGGCGTGACCACCCAAACCATCCGCCGCGACCTTAGCGATCTTGCCGATGCGGGAAAATTAGAGCGCGTCCATGGCGGCGCGATCCTGCCATCGAGCGTATCAAATATCGGCTATGAAATGCGGCGCGGGTTATACGCTGAAGAAAAGGCACGCATTGCGGCAGCTTGTGCGGCCCAAATACCCGATGACATTTCGCTCTTCCTCAATATCGGCACCACGACAGAAGCCGTTGCGCAAAATTTGCTGCATCACAAGAATCTCTTGGTGGTCACAAATAACATCAATGTCGCGACTATCCTTGCCGCCAATCCTAATTGCGAGATCATCCTTGCGGGCGGGCAATTGCGCCGCGCCGATGGGGGGCTGATCGGCAAGCTGACCTCGGATGCGGTGGCACAGTTCAAATTTGACCTTGCGGTCATAGGATGCTCAGCCATTGATGCGGAAGGGGATATGTTGGATTTCGACATCCAAGAGGTGGGGGTCAGCCAGACAATCATCTCACAATCGCGGCGCGTGTTTTTGGTGGCCGACCGCTCAAAATTTACGCGCAGCGCGCCTGCAAAAATCGCTGCACTTTCGCAAATTGATGCGCTGTTTACAGATCATCCGCTTGACGCCCCATTGGCCGCACGTTGCCGTGATTGGGGGCTTGCAACACATATAATCCCATACAGTTCGACAGGGGCCTAAACCATGACCCATATTCTTGCAATTGACCAAGGCACCACCTCGACCCGCGCGATTGTTTACGATGCAGGGTTTGATGCCCTTGCACAGGCACAAGAGGAGTTTACCCAACACTACCCGCGCTCGGGCTGGGTCGAGCATGACCCGATGGATTTGTGGCAGACCACGCAAAATTGCATCACATCCGCGTTGCGCGATGCCGCGACACCCGCAACGGCGATTGCGGCCATCGGCATCACCAATCAACGTGAAACCGTGCTTCTGTGGGATCGCAAAACGGGCGCGCCTTTGCACAATGCCATCGTTTGGCAAGACCGCCGCACAGCGGATCGCTGCGCAACTTTGCGTGCCGCAGGGCATGAAGAGATGATCACCGCCAAAACAGGACTTGTGCTTGATCCATATTTCTCAGCCAGCAAATTGGCATGGATGTTAGATGAAATCCCAGATGCCCGCAGACGCGCCGAGGCGGGCGAATTGGCCTTTGGCACAGTGGACACTTGGCTGATTTGGCATCTGACGGGGGGCGCGGCCCATGTGACCGATGTGACCAATGCCGCGCGCACGATGCTGTTCGACATCCACAGCCTTGAGTGGTGCGAAGATATCCTTTCGCTTTTTGACATACCCCGCGCAGTTCTGCCGAATGTTCTCGATTGTGACGCGCATTTCGGGACAACCGCAATGGATGTCATCGGCGCAGAAATTCCGATCCGCGCCGTTGCGGGTGACCAACAGGCTGCAACAATTGGCCAAGCCTGTTTTGACAAAGGCATGGCCAAAGTCACTTATGGCACTGGGTGCTTTGCGCTGATGAACACAGGCACAACTGCTGTCCCTTCGAAGAATAAACTTTTGACCACCATCGCTTATCGCATGGAGGGGCAAACGGCCTATGCGCTAGAGGGCTCCATCTATATTGCGGGCGCGGTGGTGCAGTGGTTGCGCGATGGGTTGGGCATCATCGCCTCGGCGGCAGAGACACAAGACATGGCCAAAGCCGCAGATCAAGGCCAAGCCATCACGCTTGTGCCCGCTTTTACGGGTTTGGCCGCACCCTATTGGAATTCCGAATGCCGTGGGGCCGTTTTCGGTCTATCGCGCAACACAGGGCCGAATGAATTGGCGCGCGCCGCGCTTCAATCTGTGGGCTTACAAACCCGTGATCTGATGGAGGCTATGGCCGCCGATATGGCAGCTTCGCAAACGGGCCAAACGGTGCTGCGGGTGGATGGTGGCATGAGCGCGTCAGATTATACCCTGCAATATGTGGCCGATATCCTGAATGCGCCGGTCGACCGCCCCACGCACCTTGAGACGACTGCCCGCGGCGTTGCGTGGTTGGCAGGCTATAAGGCAGGCCTTTACCCAGACCAAGCAGGCTTCAGAAAAACTTGGGCCATAGATCGTCAATTCGCCCCCAAGATGGATGCAGATACCCGCGCTTCAGATTATGCGCGTTGGCAAAGGGCGGTTGCTGCGACCATCGCGGCAGGGGCTTAACACCAGACTTGCAACAATGATTGCGGAATTCTTTATTTTGCATTTTTTGTTGATTGAGTCCTGAAACTCAGATAGCCCTAACCCGTGTATCGGTGGGAGGGTTTTTGAAGATGTATGCTGATTTCGGTCTTTTTATTGATGGGGCATGGGTCAAGTCTGGCCAACAAAGCGATGTGATCTCGCCCGTCACCGAAACCCCTCTCGGTCGGGTCTACACGGCCGCCGCAACAGATACCGCGCGCGCCATCGATGCGGCGGATAAGGCCCGCGCCGCGCTTTTGGACATGGGGGGATTTGGGCGCGCAGATGCCTTGCACAAAGCAGCCGATGCCATGGCAAACCGCGCCGAAGAGGCTGCGCAAATGATCTCTCGCGAGACAGGCAAACCATTGGCACAATCGCGCCGCGAATGGGTTTTGGCCGTGGATCAATTCCGTTGGTATGCCGAAGAGGCCCGCCGCATTTATGGCAGGATCATCGCCTCACGCGTCCCCAATGGTCGCTTCGAAGTGACCAAAGACCCCGTGGGAATTGCCGCAGCTTTCACTGCATGGAATTTTCCCGCCTCACTCCCTGCGCGCAAACTGGCCCCTGCTTTGGCCGCGGGATGCCCCGTGATCTTGCGCCCCTCCTCCCAAACACCTGGGGTTGCGATGATCATGATTGACTGTTTGCGTGCAGGGGGATGGCCCGATGGCGCAATCAATCTGGTCGTAGGCGCAACGGCCGACACATATGCGCCCATCATGAAAGCCCCGCGTGTGCGCAAAGTCTCTCTCACGGGTTCGACACGCGTGGGCCAAGAGATGCTGCGCGATGCGGCAGAGACGGTGAAAAAAGTTTCGATGGAATTGGGCGGCAATGCCCCGCTTATCATTTATGATGATGCGGATTTGGCAACAGCCCTCGACATGGCCGTCCCCACGAAATTCGCCAATGCGGGACAGGTCTGCGTCACGCCAGATCGCTTTTTCGTACATGAAAGCCTGCATGATGCCTTCATAACTGAATTCACGAAACGGGCTGATGCTTTGACGCTTGGCGATGGCTTGGACGAGAAAAGTGAAATGGGGCCGTTGATCAATGCCCGCCGCCTCGCTGAGATCACCGCGATTGTCGAGGAGGCGGTGCAAGACGGCGCCACCTTGCACTGTGGTGGCGTGCGGGACAGTGGGCATAACTCGGGCTATTTCTATCGCCCAACGGTTCTTAGTAATGTCACCGACCAGATGCGCGTCTTTTCGGAAGAAAACTTTGGCCCAATTGCCGCCATCACCAGCTTCCGTGATGAAGACGAGGTGTTGGCCCGCGCCAATGCCTCATCCATGGGTCTGTCCGCCTATGCGTTCACCCGCGATCCCGCCCGCGCCAAGCGCACAGTTGCAGCCCTGCATGCGGGCATGGTCGGGATCAACAGTTTCGCCCTGGCCGCAAGTGAAGCGCCCTTTGGCGGCACGAATTTCTCTGGCTTGGGTCGTGAAGGCGGCAGCGAAGGAATCGAGGATTACCTCGATACAAAATTGGCGCAGATTGTGTTTTAGGTCGCCCGTGCAACCTTAAGCAACTCGGCCAAATGCGGATTTGGGAAGCGGCGCGCACGGGTCACCGCAAAAAAGCTTTCGGTGATGCCCTCTAGCCGCTTTACCTCAACCAATCGGCCCGAAGCCAATTCATCGCGCGCAACAATGGGCGGGATCACGCCAAGCCCTGCATCTTCGCGCACCAATAGACGCAACATGGCCATATCATCCGCTTCTGCGGCAATAATCGGGGTGACCCCAAGTCGTGCCGCCAAAGCATCAAACCCCGCACGAATTGCGGTTTGCGGGCTTGGCAGGATCAATGGCATGTCCCGCAGCAGCGCGCCCAAATCATCGCCCCGCCCCGTGATACGAGCAGCGATACGTGCAGGCGCTGCGATAAGGCTGACAGGTTGTTCATCTATCGCATGGATCAGCCAAGGCGTCTGCGCATCGCGCGCGGGCGCAAGATTTGTCAGCACCACATCCAAGGACAGATCTTCAAGGCCCCGCAAAAGATCATCTTGAACACCAGATTGCACACTGACCTCTAGATCGGGGGTGTTCAACAGCGGCTTTAGAAACTGCATTTGAAAGTTGCGCGAGAGGGTCGCCAAGGCGCCAACCCGCACTCGACTGCGCGCGCGACCCGCCTCGCCCAATATGGCCGTCAGGTCAGAGGCGGTACGAAAAATCGTATCGGCGTGATCCAACGCGATGCGGCCTGCTTCGGTCAGGATCAAACCGCGCCCGCGCCGCTCGAATAAATCATGTCCAAGTGAGGCTTCAAGCGCACGCAATTGGGTCGAGACAGCAGATTGCGATATGTTCAACCGCGCGGCAGCCCCCGTCAACGTGCCATCTTGGGCGATGGCATGGAACAGATGCAGGTGATGTAGGTTTAATCGCATAATGGCACCCCCCATAATTCTATAAAATAGAACAAAAACAAAGAAAACATATATTTGATATAATTCAGTATTTGCGCGACACCCGCACCACCAAACGAAGGGGTGAGAGCCATGGATATTATCATTAACATCTTGATGACGATGCTTGAGCAGCTACAGAAACCAACGCTTGCCTTTTTGATCGGCGGCATGGTCTTGGCGGCAGCCTCAAGCAAATTTGAAATGCCCGAACCAATCTACAAGCTGATCGTTATGCTTCTCTTGCTCAAGGTCGGCCTCTCAAGCGGCATGGAGATTGCGCAATCCAATCTGATCGAGCTTGCCGTGCCCGCGCTGATGGCAACGGTTGCAGGTATTGCGATTGTGCTGTTGGGGCGGGTGACGCTGCGGAAATTACACGGGGTCACCGACATGGATGCGATGGCGACAGCGGGGCTGTTTGGGGCCGTTTCCGCCTCGACCTTGGCTGCAGGCATGGCCATGCTAGAAGCCGAAGGTGTCACCTATGAGGGCTATATTGGCGCGCTCTATCCGTTCATGGATGTCGCCGCTTTGATCACCGCAATTCTCGTGGCACGGATGGCCGCCGCCCGCAAAGAGGCGGGCATGACCATAAACGGCGGCGCGATGGCCTTAGGGGGCGGCACAAGAAAAGCGGGGCTTCTTAGTGGAGGGGATGGCCCAGAGGCAGGCGCAATCGCCAAGGCAATATTACTGGACACGCTGCGCAGCCCTGCCATCTCTGCCCTTCTTTTGGGGTTGGCCATTGGTCTTTTTGCAAAGCCCGATGCGATCTACCAAGAATTCTACAAACCGCTGTTTCATGGCCTTCTGTCTCTCTTGATGCTTGTGATGGGCATGGAGGCTTGGGCGCGGCTGTCCGAATTGCGCAAGGTGGCTCATGCCTATCTGCTTTATGGTCTGTGCGCGCCCTTTGTGCATGGTGCAATCGGGCTTGGACTTGGGTTGGTGGCGCATAACCTCATGGGCTTTTCTGAGGGCGGAATGGTGCTTCTGGCGGTGATGGCCGCATCGAGTTCCGACATATCTGGCCCGCCCACATTGCGCGGCGCTTTGCCCGAAGCCAATCCTTCGGCCTATATCGGCACATCAACGGGGATCGGGACACCGATTGCGCTTCTTTCCATCCCGCTTTGGATGGCCGCCGCCAATTATCTGGTCGGCTGACGAAAGACAGAAATGATCGGGCGGTGTGGTATCACGCCGCCTGATCTTATGGCTTCATCCGAACAATCAGCAGCGGCACGGCTACGCTTAAAATCAGGAGGCGCGCCACATGATGCGCTGCAACCAATGCAGGCTCAAGGCCTGTGCTGACCGCCAAGGCCGCCATGATCTCCACCCCACCCGGCGCAAAAGCCAAAAGCAGTGCCGCAGGCGGCAAGCCAATCAGTTCAGCCGCAATGATAGCGCCAAGTGCCGCCACCGCACAGGAGACGAGCGTTCCCACCGCCCCCGCCGCCAAGGCCCCAAACAGACCCTTGCGATCCAGCCCCCGAAATCGCGTGCCAATCAAGCAACCCATCACCATAAAGGCCAGTGAGGTCAGCCAGATCGGCAAATTGCCTGGGGTCAGGTTCGCCCCATGGCCAATGGCTGATGCGGCCATCGCGCCCAATAAAAGCGGCGCAGGTATCGAAATCCGTTTAAAGATAAGACCCAGAGCTAAGGCCGCCGCGAAAACAACCGCAGCCGCCAAAAGGCTGATGGCCCCGTGATCCACGACATAGGCCGTGCCTGTCATCCCCCAAAGCGAGATGAGCAAAGGCACACAGAGGGTTAGCAACAAAACCCGCGTGGCCTGCACCAAAGCCACCCGCGCCACATCTACGCCCATTGAGGTCGACAACCCAAGAACATAGCTGAGATGCCCAGGCGTGGCGGCGAGGGTCGCGGTCATCACATCATAGCCAAAACCGCGCATCAAGATGGCCCGCAGCGCAAAAATCAGCACAACCAAAGTGACCGCCAAAATGGCCAAGGATATTGGCCATGTCAGCGCAGTCTCGATCACCTCAGGTGTGACCGTGCTGCCAATCGAGACGCCAATCACCACGAACACCACATCGCGCAGGGGCAACGGGATTAAACTTTTCAACCCCAACATCGTGGCAACCGAAACAGCCGCAGCAGGCCCAGTCAGCATATAGGCAGGAAACCCAATCAGCCAAAAAAGCCCAGCCCCTGCCGCACCAAGCGCAAGCGTGGGCAGAGTTTCTTTGACAATGCGTTGAGCGGTCGGACGCACCCGATGGGCCTTTGCAATTTTTACAAAAGGGGGCGCGGATTATCCCCGCGCCCGATTACTTATGTTTTGCGCTGATCAATCGCCATCTGCAACACCAGCCTGACGCAAGCGCGCGCGGCGGGCGCGATAGGCGGGCACAAAAACCAGACCCACCGCAAGGATCAACAAACCCAAGGTCATTGGACGTTCGAGGATAAATCCAAATCCACGATAAAGCTGCATAGCGCGGGCAAAATTATCCTCCATCATCGTGCCAAGGATGAACCCAATCAGAAGTGGGGCAAGGGGATAATCCGCAAAGCGCAAAATCGTAGCAACCACCCCAAAACCCACCAAGATCAGCAATTCAGTCGCATTGTTTTGGCCGATATAGCTGCCCATCAACGTGAAGAATAAAATGAACGGGATCAGATAGGCCCGCGGGATCGTCAACAGTTTGGCGATATAGGGGATAAGCGGCAGGTTCAGAACCAAAAGAACCAGATTGCCAATATACATCGAGATAATAACCGCCCAGAACACATCAGGCTCATCGGTCATCAATCTTGGGCCAGGGGTGACATTCAGGGCGATCAATGCACCAAGCAAAATCGCAGTTGTCCCAGAGCCAGGAATACCCAAAGTCAGCAGTGGCACGAAAGAGCCCGTGCAAGCCGCATTATTCGCAGTCTCGGGTGCGGCCAAACCTTTGATTGAGCCTTTGCCGAATTCTGCCTGCTCTTCGCCTTTGGCGATGTTGCGCTCAACCGCATATCCCAAGAAGGATGCAATCGTGGCCCCCGCACCTGGCAGGACACCGATGAAGAACCCTTGCACCGATTGCCGCCCGATGACGGGTGCAATTTTGCGGGCCTCATCTTTGGTGATGCGCAGATCTTTGATCTCGCCGCCCGACCCACTTTGCGCACCGCGCGCAGGGTTCAAGACCAAAAATAGCGCCTCAGGCAGGGCGAACATGGCCATCGCGAGGGTGATGAAGGAAAACCCCGATTGCAATTCCATGATCCCAAAGGTGAAGCGCGGCATATTGGACAAGGCCCCTTCACCGACAGTGCCCATGATAAGGCCAAGAATGGTCATCATCAGCGCCTTGGCGACTTGCCCTGTGCCCGCAAAGGCAGCAATGGCCGAAAGCCCAACAACCATAAGCGCGAAATATTCCGCCGAATGGAACAAAAGCGCGACCGAGGACAGCGCAGGTGCAAAGATCATCAACAAGATCGCGCCGATGGTGCCCCCTGCAAAGGACGCAATGGCTGCAATCGTCAGCGCCTTACCCGCTTGACCCTTTTGCGCCATCGGGTATCCATCAAAGGCGGTGGCAACTGTTCCCGCGACCCCCGGCGCATTGAGCAAAATTGACGAGGTCGACCCGCCAAAAATCGCGCCATAATAGACGCCAGACAACAAGATCAAAGCGCCCGTTGGATCGCCCAATCCAATCGCGACAGGGATCATAATCGCAATAATCGACATTGGCCCAAGACCGGGCAACATACCGATAACAGTGCCAATCACGCAGCCAAACACGACCATTGCAAGGTGAAAGGGCGTTATTGCGGCCGCAAGGCCAAGAAGCAAACCTTCAAGCATGATGCGTCCCCCTCACATCAGAAACGCAGGCCAAGGGCGCAGGAAAATACCCAGCACCTCCTGCACAAGATACCAGATCGTGCCTGCGGCAATCGCGGCCACAGGTATAAGAATGTGAAATTTCCGCTCGCCTAAGATGAACCCACCAAGCGCAAGGAAAAGAATGGTCGCCCCCACAAACCCTGCTGGGCGCAGAAAGAGCGCATAAGCCACCATCAGCGCCAAAAGCGACAGGGCTTGGCCGATATTGTAATCCCCAAGACGGCGGTGATCGATATCTTCGGCGCTTTGCTCTTTTGTTGTATCTGCTTCGGCTGTCTTTGCGGACTTGCCAGAAAACAGCACAACCAAACCCACAATCACCCCAAGCACACTCAGGATTTTTGGAAATGTTGATGGCCAAATCGGATTGCGCTGCAAAATTGCAGGCAAGAGATGATCCATCGTGAAAAACGCAGCATAGCCATAGATGCAGCATAGCGCCACAAAGGCCAATGCAATCCAACGTTCCAAGGCCATAAACGCCCCCTTTGTCTCAGCCAAATTCGTGGGTCTGTTGCAAGGATGGGCCACCGCAAAATGAGGCAGCCCACCCAAAGATCAATTGCGCAAAACGCGCTTCCCCTCTTAGAGGAAGCCCAACTCGCGCATCAGATCACCGATCTGCTGCTCTTGTGCTTCAAGGAAGCTTTGGAACTCAGCGCCGGGGCGGTAGATATTCACCAGACCCATACGGCTGCGCACTTCTTCCCACTCAGGGGTTTCCATCATCGCCGCCAACATCGCTTGGTAGGCTTCAACTTTTTCTTGCGCCATGCCAGGTGCGGCGAAGAACCCGCGCCAGTTCACGAATTGCGCATCAATACCCTGCTCAGCGAAGGTTGGCGCGTCTGCATAGGCAGGAACGCGGTCAGGGGCGGTCACGCCCAAGATACGGACTTCGCCCTGCTCGGCCAAAGCAACCGCTTCGGAAAAGCCAGTGGACAGCGCATCAATCTCGCCCGATAGCAAACCCGCCATCGCCTCGCCACCAGCATCATAACCGATATAGTTAAACGCAGTGGGATCTTCGCCCGCAGCCTGCATCACAATCGCGGCGACCAAGTGATCCATCCCACCAGGAACAGAACCGCCACCAATGGCGAAATCCATCGGTGCTTCGCGGTATGAAGCCAATGCGTCTTCCATCGAAGCCAGCGGGCTATCTGCAGTCACAACCAATGCCGCGTAGTCACCCACTGTGCCTGCGATCAAGGTCAGGTCACGGAAGCTTTGAGAAATCTCACCCGTCAAAGCGCGGATCACGATGGGGGTCGAGTTTACCATCAATGTGCCATCGCTTGAGGCTGCATTTTCGATCAAATGCGCAATGGCGACACCGCCACCACCGCCTGACATGTTTTCATATGTGGCATTGCCCACAAGACCAGAATTGACCAACGCCTCGCCCGTGCCGCGCGCTGTGCCATCCCAACCACCGCCAGCACCGCCGGGGATGAGGAAGTGAACCTGATCCATCATTTGATGCCCGCCCGCATTGGACATGCCCGAGAATGCAAGCGTAGCAGTTGCAGCCGCGATCATAGCGCGGCGTGTCCACCCAAAGGTGTTCATAGTGTATTCCTCCCATTTGACAGGCGATCCTCCACCGCCATAGTCTCACCCGACCACAGAAAGCTGACACGAGCCTGACACGCAGGACGAAAACATCAGCCCACCTGTTTGGGGAATAGTCAGGGAAAGGCCACGCGCCCAATGCGCTATCTGCTTGTAGAGGATAACGAGGAATTGGCCGAAGCGGTGGTCAAACGTCTGGTCTTGGACGGTCATGCGGTTGATCACGCCCCCGATTTGGCCCATGCGCGCGCTTGCCTTGCGGATGCCAGCTACGATCTGATCTTGCTTGATGTGATGCTTCCCGATGGCGATGGTCGCGCATTTTTGGCGCAAAGCCGCATCCATATCGAAACGCCCGTGATCATGTTAACCGCCCGCAGCCAAGTGTCGGATCGGGTTGGTGCCCTTGACCAAGGGGCCGATGACTACATCACGAAACCCTTCGATTTTTCCGAATTAGAGGCGCGGTGCCGCGCCGTTTTGCGCCGCCGCGGCGGGGCCGCGCGCAATGATATCGCGCTTGGCCAAACCATCTTTGACCCGCTTGCAGGCACGCTGCGCCATCACGCGCATACCATCGAATTGCGCAGCCGCGAATTGCGTCTTTTGGAAGTGTTCGTGCGCCATCAAGGACAGATTTTGTCAAAGGCGCAATTGATGGACAGGCTGTTTTCCTATGATGCAGAGATCACAGAAAACGCGATTGAGGTCTATGTGGGCCGCTTGCGCCGCCGTCTTGAGGGAACGGATATTCACATCGAGACTGTGCGCGGCATTGGGTATCGGATGGAGGTGAAAACCCCGTGAGCGAGGCGCAACAGGGCACAGGTTCCATTGGTCGGCGATTAACGCTCTATCTCGCGATTGTGGCGGCACTGTTGTCATTGCTATCTTGGGGGATGGTTGCGGGGTTCGCCCGCCAAGCCGCCGAAGAAACCCAAGATAACGTCTTGGCCGCTGCAGTGACTGCAATCGCCGAAACCCTGCGCAGCGAGCAGGGCGAATTGCGGCTTGAACTGCCCTATTCTGCGTTTTCCATGCTCGGCGCGATTAGCGAGGATCGGGTTTTTTATCGGGTCACCGCGAATGGCGCATTGCTGACAGGCTATGCAGATCTTCCCGTTGCCACTGACCCGAACACCCGCGCAGGCGAGGTCAGTTTTGCAACGCAATCTTATCGCGGCGAAGATTTGCGACTGGCCACGCTCTCGCGCCGCATATTGGCGGGAAATCAACCGACATTGGTGATCGTCACAGTCGGACAAACCCGCGAAGGCATTGCCGCCATCGCACTTGATCTCTCGCGTCAAGCAGGCCTGTTGTCGATTGCCTTTTTCTTGGTCGCGGTGCTGCTGTCCTTTTTTGCCGCCCGCACATCATTGCGGCCGTTGAACGAGATTGCAGGGGCTGTCTCGCGGCGCGGGCCATCCGATTTGCGCCCCTTGCGCCGCCCCGCCCCTGATGAATTGGCGCCGCTCATTGCCGCGCTCAATCGCTTCATGGATCGATTGGGGCAATCCATTCGCCGCTCGGAAGAGTTTATTCTAGAGGCCGCCCATCGCGTCCGCACGCCTTTGGCAACTGTTCGAGTGCAAGCGGATCTTGCCTTGCGCAACGCCTCAGGCGAGGCCGAACGCAACCGTCTGCGCCAGATGATCCGCGCGATTGATGAAAGCTCCCGTTCGGCGGGACAGCTTTTGGATCACGCCACTGTGGCCTTCCGCGCGGATGACCTTCTGCGCGATCATATCTCGCTCAAAAGTTTGGCCGCCCAAACGGCGACCGCAATGACCCCCACGGCAAGCATGAAGGATATCAACATTGACCTGAAAGCCGAGGACATCATCGTTGCAGGTGATGCGGTGCTGCTCGACAGCGCGTTGCGCAATATTCTCGACAACGCCATCAAATATTCGCCTGAAGACACCACCATATCAATTTGCGTGGAGACCAAAGGGGGCTATGGCTACATCACTGTGCGCGATGAGGGCACAGGGCTAGGCGATGACCCTGCCGAGGTTCTCACGCAGCGTTTCAAACGAGGACGCAACACCGAAAACATTGTGGGATCAGGATTGGGCCTTACCATTGCCGCTGATGTTTTGGCCGCCCATGGCGGGCGCTTAGAATTGTCAAATAATAAGGAAGGAAAGGGCACATGCGCCTCGCTTGTCTTACCCTTGCTTTAAGTCTCTGGATCAGCCCTGCAACCGCCTTTGAACCAGAGGATTTCCTACGCATCGAAGGCACGGGCGACAGGGTTTTGCGGATACTCTCCACCGCTGATTTGGACGTCTTCACACCCTATCTCGAAGCGTTTCATCGCGCCAATCCAACCTTAGATTTGGAATATACGGTTGCCTCCTCTGCGGATTTGCATCGTGAGATCAGTTCAGGCGCAGTTTATGATGTGGCCATTTCATCGGCGATGGATTTGCAATTCCAACTGGCCAATGATGGGCTGACACAACGCTATCGCTCGCCGATGACACAAAGCCTGCCAGACTGGGCCACATGGCGTGATGTCATTTTCGCATTCACGACCGAGCCCGCGGTGGTCTTGGTTTCGACTGAATATTTTGAGGGGCTATCCATTCCGCAGTCGCGGCAGGATTTGATCGAAGTTTTACGCGACAACCCTGCACGTTTCGCAGGGTCTATCGGCACCTATGATGTGCGGGACAGTGGGCTTGGCTATCTGTTTGCCACGCAGGAAGCCCGTGCCACAGATGCCTATTGGCGACTCTCCGAAGTGATGGGCCGTCTCAACCCCACGCTCTATTGCTGTTCAAGCCAAATGATTGAGGATGTGATGAGTGGCAAACTGGCCCTCGCCTATAATGTCTTGGGCAGTTACGTGGCCGAACGTTTGGCCGATCAATCCGAAGGTCGTGTCCAAATTCTGCGGATGACCGATTTTTCCAACGTGATTTTGCGCACCGCCTTGATCCCAAGCACGGCGCAGAACCCAAACGATGCAGGGGCGTTTATTGATGCGCTACTCAGTATCGCCTTGCGCGATGGGGCCGATGGTTGGCCCCTGCCACCGCTCAATGACGCATCGCCTGCTGCGTCTAGTGCGGGATTTGGGCCTATTCGGATCGGCCCCGCCCTGATGGTCTATCTTGACCCGCTCAATCGGCGCAATTTCTTGGCCGAATGGGAAAACGCGATTGTCCAACAATAACGCTAGCCTGCAAAACTCCAGCGTTGCAAAACGGAAATCGCATAGGCCTGTGAGAGGCTTGTGAGTGCCGCGCTTGATCCTTCGGCCTCAAGGCCCAAAGCCTCGAAATGACCGCAAGATTGACAGGTGATCTTTGTCGCATCCATCGCGATATCGTTTGCCCCACATTCGGGACAAATGGCGGCAACATCATCATTGAACATGAACTCTCCTCCTTCCCTAGCCTGCGGCCAAAACGGGGGCTTGCGGGCGGCGACTGCGCGTCAAAAGCCACGCGATTATCGCCACATTAAACCCGTTCCACAAAATACCGTTGATGAATGCCATCTGATAGCTGCCTGTTACATCGAAAATCCACCCCGACATCCAACCGCCAAGCGCCATGCCCACAATCGTCATCATGATCACAAATCCAACCCGCTGACCTGCTTCGCGGGCGGGCATATATTCGCGCACAATCAAAGCGTAGGACGGAACAATCCCACCCTGAGCCAAACCAAAAATCAAGCTGACAACATAAAGCGACACAAGCCCATCATAGGGCAGATAAAAAAACAGCGCCGTCATTTGGAGAACCGACCCAATCAATAGGGTGCGCACACCACCCAAACGATCAGCAACTAAGCCTGAAATGATGCGGCTGACCACACCACCCAGAAGCATCAGCGACAGCATCTCGGCCCCCACCGCAGGGCCATATCCAAGGCCCACGCAGTAAGATACGATATGCACCTGCGGCATCGACATGGCCACACAGCAGGCCACGCCTGCAAAGCCCAGCAGATATTGCAACTGGCGCGAGGACAGACCAACCGAATTTGCCTTGGCGCGCGACATTGCCTCGGACTGGGCATGGGCGGTTTCTGGCAGT
This sequence comes from Rhodobacterales bacterium HKCCA1288, assembly GCA_015693905.1. NCBI lineage: Bacteria > Pseudomonadati > Pseudomonadota > Alphaproteobacteria > Rhodobacterales > Rhodobacterales bacterium HKCCA1288. The sequence continues at coordinate 1,549,078 of CP065161.1, forward strand.
TTGCGCCGCAACGCAAATGAAAGCGGGATGATCCCCACAAGCGCAATCACTGCAAGGGTGAGGTAGACAGCCCGCCATCCATCCTCAGCTAAAATCCCAGAAAGAACCATCGGCCAAATCGCACCAGAGAGGTAATTGCCGCTGGCCACCAAGGCCACGGCAATCCCGCGGCGGCGCAAGAACCAATGCGATATATCCGCCAATAAAGGGCCAAAGCCCGCGGCCGTTCCAAGGCCCAAAATCAGATGGATCAGGGACAGCGTGTAAATGCTGCTTGCAAGAGTGGAGAGAGCGAACCCTGCCGCGATCATGACAGCTGCCAGAGAGAGGGCAATCGTGACACCAAAACGATCCACCAAGCGCCCTACCAAAAGATTGCCCGCGCCAAACCCCACCATCGTCATCGTGTAGGGCAAGGACGAGGCCGCGCGCAGCGATCCAAATTCCGCCTCAACCGCAGGCATGATCACGATGATGGCCCACATGCCCACATTAGCAATCATCGCAATCGCCAAGGTGATGGCGAGCCTACCCCAAGAATAGGCGCTATCATGAATATTGCTTTGCATGGATCAGACCTGTTCACATCGCGCAAATCTAACGCTATCGCCATTCCAAAAAGAGCGCCAACAAAAGTTGCATCTGCCCGCCATTCGTGGCGAGATGGCCAAATAACGCGCGAAGAGAAAGACCAGGCGATATGTCCTTAAGCCCGACCCAGAACCAAGCCCCGCTCAAATTGGGGCTGATCGGTGACAATATCAAACAATCCAGCACCCCGCGTTTGCACCGAATTGCAGGCCACCTGAACGCCCGCGCGGTCAGCTATGATCTCTTGATCCCCCCTGAACGCGAGGAAACCTTTCTTGAGGTCTTCGAGACCGCGCAAATTGAAGGCTATTCAGGGCTCAACATCACATATCCCTATAAAGAAAAAGTGGTGCCACTTGTGCAACTGGCCGATCCCGTGTTGGACGCGGTTGGGGCCGTGAACACCGTTCTTTTCACGGCCCAAGGGCCTATTGGCTATAACACAGATTACACGGGCTTTAAGGCCGCCTATCAGGCCACACGGGGCGATGACGCACCAAGCGAGGTGCTGATCATCGGGTCAGGTGGGGCGGGACGCGCGATTGCCTTTGGCCTTGCCGATTTGGGGGCAAGCGCGTTGCATCTGGTTGATACAGATTTGCCTAAGGCCGATGGCCTAAAGCGTGATCTGGCGCGTGGCTTTCCGACATTGCAGGTCACAACAATGCGCGAGGTGTCCAATCTGCCACCTGAGATCACGGGCCTTGTGAACGCAACGCCCATTGGCATGGTTGGCTATGGCGGCACCCCGCTGCCGGCTGCGCATATGCGAGAGGCAAAATGGGTGTTTGACGCGGTCTATACCCCACTTGAGACACCGTTCCTCAAAGATGCAGCGTCTCTTGGTCTAGAAATCATTTCTGGGTGGGAATTATTCTTTTATCAAGGCGTGCACGCATGGGCACATTTTTCGGGCGGCAGCGTGGATGAGGCGGCGTTGCGCGCGGCGCTGTTGCAAGCTTAATTCAAGATGGGCTCAAACCCGATCAGGGCGCTAATCGGCGCATAGTCATCTGTCAGAACGCGCGGCTGCTTATCAGCCACAATCTGCGCCACGAAGGCATCATCGAGAGGTTGAAAGATCATTGGATCAGGCGACCCCGCCGTGAGGCGAGAGACAGGACTTGGTGTTTCGCTACAGAGAAGAACAAAAATCCGCCGCTCACCTTGGCTTGGCCCGCGCGCCTCTGTCCAGACTTCGACACTTGGGAAAACCGCCTGCAAAGTCACGATCATCGCCGCCAAGGCATCCATGCGGTCAACATTGTCGATCAGGTTCATCGCAAAAACCCCGCCATCCGTCAGGCGGCTTGCAACCAATTCAAAAAATTCTTGCGTGATCAAATGTTCGGGCACGGCAATATCGGTGAAAGCATCCCCAATGATCACATCATAGCGCGTGGGGGTGTTGCGCAGCGCCATACGCGCGTCTTCATGCAGCACGGTGACCTCATCTGCAGGAAGCCAGAAATAATCAATCGCCACCTGCGTGACGGCGGGGTCTATCTCAGCCACCGTGATTTGCCCTAAACCATGCGCGGCCCATCCCCGCGGGACGGAAAAGGATCCGCCGCCGATATGGAAGGATGAGAAATCCTTCTCTCCCATCCGCATGCGCGGCAGCGCGTCCAACATTGCAGCATGATCGGTTTGCATATGGCGCGGTTCCGCCTCGCTACTGATGCCATGGGCAAGGTGATCCAAAACCATCAGATGAACGCGCGCGCCCTCGGCATCAGAAAGGGTCACTGTGCGGATACAGAAATATTCGCTTTCCTCGTCACAAATCGCTGGCAGGCTGAGGGTCTGATAGCCGAGCCCCACAAGCGCCAAACATGCCGCGAAGCTAAGACCAAGATCGCGCCCTTTAACCCGCGCCAACGCAAAGCAGACGACCGCCGCAAACGCATAAATCACAGCAATGACCATCAAGGTGGTCATCGAGCCTAAGCGCGGAACAAAGAAAAACCCTGCAAGCAAAGTGCCAAAAATCGCCCCAATCGCCCCAGTTGCAAACATAACCCCCAAGACGCGTTCAGACTGGCTTTGACCGCGCATGGCAACAACCGTCAAAACAGGCGCAGGGATGCCCGCAAATAGCGAAGGCAGGAAAAACGCGACCATGCTTAGGGCGGTGATGGCGGCGAGGGGATGGCTGAAGGCCTCAATTAGCGGAGCTGCAAACCCGCGCAACATCAGACTTGCCGCAGCGGTGGTCAAAGCGGCGGCAACCATCGTCCATGCGGTTTGGCGCAATGCATTTTGACTGTCATGCGCAGCGATGCGACCGCCCCACCAATGACCTACGGAAAAGCCCGCCAGAACAACCGCAATAATGGCTGTCCATGTATAGAGGCTCATCCCGACATAGGGCGCAATCATGCGGCCTGCGACAATTTCCACCACAAGGCTTGATGCAGAAATCGCCGCCTGCAGCAGCACCATGATCCAAAGGTATTTTCCTTTGCCTGCCACCCGATTGCACCTCGCTTGAGACTGACTGTCGCGCCATCGGGGAAAATTTACACCAGCCCCGCAAAGGCACAAGCCAGATAAAGCAAAAGCGGCAAGGTTTCCCCTGCCGCTTCGCGTTCTAGGTCATGCTCACCTGTGAGCTTATTTTGAGCTCTTTCCCGACATGCCGCCAGAAACCTCTTCCGTGGATTCTGCACTGAGTTCTGCGGGCAGCACGAGGTTTAGGATAATCGCGATGAGGGCCGCAGGCAAAATGCCCGAGGTTGCCAAGATTTTCATCGTGCTTGGCAGATATTGCAGTGCGTCAGGTTCAAGCTGCAAACCAAGCCCCAAGGACAAGGCAATCGCAAAAATCACCATGTTGCGGCGGTTCCAATTCACATCCGACAGCATCGAGATGCCTGCAGCGACAACCATGCCGAACATGACGATCACACCGCCGCCCAAAACCTCAATCGGCACAGAGGAAATCACCGCGCCCACCTTTGGCACCAAGCCACAAAGGATAAGGAATATTGCGCCGATCGTGACAACCGCGCGGCTCATCACGCCCGTCATCGCAATCAGGCCCACATTCTGTGAGAAGGATGTGTTCGGCAATGCCCCGAACAAGCCAGACACAGCCGTGCCCAGACCATCGGCAAAAGTCGCGCCTTGGATTTCCTTATCGGTCGCTTCGCGGTTCGCACCCCCTTTGGTGATCCCTGACACATCGCCCACTGTTTCCACGGCGGAAACAAAAGACATGGCACAAAAGCCGATGATTGCGGCGACCGAAAACTCTAACCCAAAGTGAAGCGGGTTTGGCATCGCAAAGCTTGCGGCACGGCCAACATTGCCCAAATTCACTTGCCCCAAGGCAAAGGCCACCGCGTAGCCCGCCAAAAGGCCAACCAAAACGGCCGAGACAGACAGCATCCCACGCGCAAAGAATTTCAGCCCCAAGGTCACAAGGATCACTGTGCCCGCCATGAGCCAGTTCAGACTAGAGCCGTATTCCTCGGTTCCAATTGCAGGCACACCGCCCGCAGCATATTGGATGCCAACCTTAACAAGTGCCAAACCAATCATCGTGACAACAAGGCCCGTCACCAAAGGCGGCAAGGCAAAGCGCAAGCGGCCAATGAACAGGCCTAAGAAGGCATGGAACAAACCGCCGACCAAAATGCCGCCCATCAAAACGGCAATCGCGTCAACGCCCTTACCTGCAACCAAGGGAATCATGATCGGAATAAAGGCAAAGCTCGTTCCTTGGACAATCGGCAGCCGCGCGCCAACAGGGCCAAATCCAATGGTTTGGAACAAAGTGGCGATGCCCGCGAAGAACATCGACATTTGAATCATATAGATCATCTGCGGAAAATCCGGGCTGTTTGAGCCAAAGCCAAACCCAGCCGCACCGCAAATAATGATGGCGGGTGTTACGTTCGAGACAAACATCGCCAAAACGTGTTGAATTCCAAGTGGCACCGCCTGAGTCAAAGGCGGCGTGTAATTCGGATCGCGCAGCTGCTCTGGCGTTCCAATTGATGCGTCTGACATCTTCTAGTCCCTCCCTTTTCGATGCTTTGGCGGCTCCTCCTCCGACAAAGTCTCATCGAATGTTCGCGCTTCGCGCTTAGCGCCGCCCGACCTGTGGACGGAACGACAGACCATGACCCAAAAGTCATGACTCAAATCGCAGGCTAAATCAGAAACTGAAGATTTATTTTCAAAAAAAACAAAAAGCTGTCACAAACAAGGTCTGGCACAGGTTTTTGCGCTGAAATCATTGAGAAAATTGCGCTTTCGGCCTTACTGCCAGCGCAAACCCCTATCCGACAAGCGGCGCTGCACGCGGGCGGGGTAGTCAGAACAGATCGCATCCACCCCAAAATCAATCATGCGATCGATATCTGCGGTTTGATTTACTGTCCAAACAACAACGCCCAAATCTAGGCTTTGCGCATAGGCCACATCTGCTGCTGTGATATCCGCGAAATGCGGGCACCATAGCGCGCCACCTTCCGCCTTGATATGAGCGGGAATATCGGGCGGCAATTGAAACTGGGGCTCGGATGCAATCGACAAATAAGACCGCGGGATTTCTGGCGCTTGTGCCTTACACTCCGCCAAAATGGCCCAATCAAAACTGTGCAAGACGGTCTGCCCAACCACGTGGGCGCTACGGATCACATCCAAAACTGCCGCAACAAAATGCGCCCGCGCGGCGGTATCTTGGGCAAGCACGGGATCAGATTTCATCTCCAGAAGCAGACGCGCCGCGGCGTGTTCAGGCCGCGAAATAAGGGCGCATAGGTCGGCCAATCGTGGCACCTGTAGCCCGTCAACCTGCGCCTGATCGGGAAAGGCCGCGCCATAAGCGCTCTGCCCATCAATCTTACCAACCTCATAGCGACATAGATCAGCATAGCTCAAATCACGGATTGGCATCTCATTTGTGATGAACTGTCCTGTTTCGTCCCGAAAAGTTGCGGCGTGCAGCGTGGGATTATGCGTAATGACGGGGATGTCATCGCCCGTCAGCACCACATCAAACTCAAGCAACGGCACACCTGCGGCCAGCGTATAATCAAAACCAAGCATTGTATTTTCGGGAAACACACCGCGCGCGCCCCGATGGCCAACGATACGGATCAGCCCTGACAATTTGCGAAAATCTGCCGCCGCATTGCCCATCACGCGCCCTGACATTTACTGTAACGTCTACGTCTTGCCTAGCACCCCGCAGCCATTGCTTGCAATCAGCCAAGTGGCGCTTATTGTTTCGTGCAGTAAAACAAGAAAGTAACGATCACATGACCCATTATCGCATTCTGTTGGCCTGTATCATCCTTGCAGGCTGTGGCGTGCCATTTGTGCCCTTGGTCTAGGGGCCAGTCGAAAAAGGGACGAGATGGAACAAGACCCCAAAACCCTTTTGCTTTTTGGCGATTCCAATACCCATGGCACTGTGCCTTTAACTGTGCTTGGGCAGCCAGAGCGCTATCCCCTTGCGCAAAGATGGCCAACCCTTTTGGCCCAAAAACTTGGGGCCACATGGCGCGTGATTGATGAAGGCTTGCCCGGTCGCACGACTTTGCATGATGACCCGGTGGAAGGGCCGCATAAGAATGGCGCGGCGGCATTACTTGGGATTTTAGAAAGCCACAGCCCAATTGATACAGTGGTGGTGAAACTTGGCACCAATGACCTAAAGCCGCGCTTTTCTGTCAATGCTTTCGATATTGCGCAGTCTGTGGGCAAACTCGTGCGTATCATCCGCGCCTCTGGCTGCGGGCCTGCGCGTGGTGTCCCGCGGGTGATTGTGGTCTGCCCTCCACAGATTGAGGAACGGGGGGTTTTGGCGGAAATGTTCCGTGGCGGCGCTGCGAAATCAGTGGGCCTATCGCCCGCCATGGCCGAGATGGCGGCACGCGAGGGCGTGGATTTGGTCGATCTCACAGGCGCGGTGACGGTTTCATCCGTGGATGGCATCCACTATGAGGCCACGCAAATGCCCCGCATTGCCGAGCTGATTTTTGCAGCCATTCAAAACTGAATATCGGATAAGAGAGACGCGATGACATCGAATTGGTTGGCGGTAGATTGGGGCACATCGCATCTGCGCATTTGGTGGATCAACGCCGAAGGGTCGGTCTTGGCGCAACGTCACTCCTCCGATGGTATGGGCAAGCTTCGCCCTGACGGGTTCGAGGCCGCCCTCGTAGAATTAGCGGGCGATCTTTTGCCCGCATCGGAAAAAACTACGGTTTTGATATGCGGCATGGCGGGCGCACGCCAAGGATGGGCAGAAGCGCCCTATGTCGCGACCCCTTGCCCCCCGCCCTCTGTCGCCGCATCCGTCAAAGTGGATACCACAGACCCCCGCTTGGCCGTCCATATTATTCCTGGGATCAAGCAAGAGCGACCCGCAGATGTGATGCGTGGAGAAGAGACGCAAATCGCGGGGTTTTTAGACGAGTATCCAAATTTTGATGGCATCCTTTGCCTGCCTGGCACGCATTGCAAATGGGTGCAGATCAGCGCAGGCGAGATCGTCAGCTTTCGCACCTTCATGACAGGGGAATTGTTCGGCCTGTTGGAGCAGGCCTCGGTTCTACGCCATTTCGTGGACGGCGGGGGCTGGGACAGCGCCACCTTTCTTGCCGCTTTGGATGAGGCAATCGCCCATCCTGCATTGGTGGCGGCCAATCTCTTTTCCATCCGCGCCGAGGGGTTGCTCCATGGGGCTGACACGAATGCGGCCCGCGCGCGCCTATCTGGTCTGTTGATCGGTCAGGAACTGGCAGGCGCCAAACCCTACTGGCTTGGCCAAGATATCCGTGTGATTGGGACAGGCGGCATTGCGGATGCCTATCACGAGGCCCTCACTGCCCAAGGGGCAAGTGTCATCAAGATTTCTGGCGAGGGCATGGCCCTGAGCGGGTTAAAAGCCGCGTATAGATCCTTTTTAGAGGCCGCAGAATGAGCCGCAACATTATTGCTATTTTGCGGGGCCTTCGGCCTGAGACTGCGCTCTCCATAACGGATGCACTGATTGCGGCAGGGATCACTCGGATCGAAGTGCCATTAAACTCGCCAGACCCGTTTGACAGTATCGCGGCCATGGTTGCCCATGCACAAGGGCGCGCCCTTATTGGCGCGGGCACCGTCCTAGACGTGGCAGCCGTTGATCGCTTGGCGCAGATCGGGGCGAAAATGGTGGTATCACCTGATACAAACCCCGCGGTGATTGCAGCCACAAAGGCACAGGGGATGCTGTCTTATCCGGGTGTATTTACTGCGACCGAATGCTTGACCGCAGTGCGGCACGGCGCAGACGGATTAAAACTCTTTCCTGCCTTCAAGCTTGGGGTGGATGGCTATAAGGCCCTCGCCGCCGTTCTGCCGAAATCGGTTGAAACCTATGCTGTGGGTGGCGTTGGCCCCGCAGATTTTGCCGCGTGGCAGGCCGCAGGGATCACTGGTTTTGGCCTTGGTTCACACCTGTTCAAACCTGATTATGACGCAACCAAAGTTGGCCATCTGGCGAAGGATTGCGTGACGGCCTATGATGCGGCCTTCGGGTGAAAATATTTGAGGGGACAGGGCGGGGACATACCCCCGCCCCTTTTGCCAAACATCAGGCGGCGTTTTTATCCAAGGCATAAGCGCCAGCGCCATGCGCGAAGAACATCAAGAATGCACCTGCGATAGAGAAGTTCTTGAGGAACATGATCATCTGTATCTGATCGGCAAAATTGCTGTGATATAGCACTGCTGTCACCACACAGAAGGCCGCGCCTGCCAATGCGACAAGACGCAATTTGAACCCCACCAATAGCGAAGCACCCACCAAAATCTCGAAGATAATCGCAGGCCATGCCAAGAAGGCAGGCAAACCACCCATCGTGACATAGCCGGCAAAGCCTTGCACATCGGCAAGCTTGCCCAGACCTGCCATCAGGAAAAATCCACCAATGAACACGCGCGCAATCAGCGGCGCAAATTTTTCAAGCTGCTGCATAAGATATCCATCCTTTTCCAAAAGCCATTCTCGGCTTGGCGCGGACATAAACACAGCGTTCAGCGGTCGGATATTCCAAAAGAATTGACGCGCTTTGTGCAAATACGCACAGAGAGAGGGCTTTACAGATTTAAAAATTATATCTGACCTTTTGCATTCACCGAGTGACGGGCCCGTCATTTCTGCATCCAAGAGATACGGTTTCTATGGGATTGCCTTTGTGACTGAATGATTGGCCATCAGGCTGGCAAATTACGAGCGGATGCAGATGATTTACTCTTGCCTCTTGCGCTGCAATACCGACAAAACTTTACACGAGTTAAATTTCAAAAATGCCCCTTTTACGCTCAAATCCACAGACGTGGGCATTCAGCCGGGGGGAAAGGATGTCGAAGATGTATCTTGGGATCGATTTGGGAACTTCGGCTGTTAAGCTTTGTGTCATTGATGCTGAGGGAAATCTGATCGCGCAAGGCAGCAAAGATTTGCCCATTTCGCATCCGTTTGATGGGGCAAGCGAGCAAAATTGTGAGGATTGGTGGGAGGCAACACGCGCCTGCATCAAGGCATTAGATCCCGCGCTTCGCGCCGCCATCAAGGCGATTGGCCTATCTGGCCAGATGCATGGTGCCGTTGTGCTGGACGCGCAACGCAAACCTGTGCGGCCCGTGATTTTATGGAATGACGCCCGTGCGGATGTTGAATGTTCCGATATCATCGCGGCCGATCCGTCAGCCGCGCAACGCGCAGGCGTTTTGCCAATGCCGGGTTTTACGGCACCAAAAATCTTGTGGTTGTCACGTCATGAGCCCGAGGCCCACGCCAAGATCCGCCATGTGATGTTGCCCAAGGATTATATCGGGCTCTGCCTGCATGGCAAATGTGTGACCGACCCATCAGACGCCGCAGGCACATCATGGTTTGACGAGGCCGCGCGGTGTTGGTCTGCGCGGCTTTGTGAGCTGACCGCAACCGAACCTGCTTGGCTGCCCCGCGTCCTGCATGGCACCGATGTGGCTGGCACGCTTTTGCCCGATATCGCCATCGATCTGGGTCTGACGCCTGATATTCCTGTGGCGGCAGGGGCAGGCGATGGTGCGGCGGGGGCAGTCGGTCTTGGTGCCGTGCAAGCAGGTGATGGGTTTATCTCGCTTGGCACCTCGGGGCAGCTTTTTGTGACCACGGATGCCTATCGCCCAAATATCGAAAATCGCATTCACGCCTATGCCCATACCGTGCCTGATCACTGGTTTCAGATGGCCGCAATGTTGAATGGCGCACGCCCGATGGCGTGGCTGGCCGATTTGTTAAACCGCCCCATTGATCTTCTCTTGGCCGAAGCGGCCGAGGCACGTCCAGGCCCGCTCTTCCTGCCCTATCTGACGGGGGAGCGCACACCGCATGGAGACACTACAATACGCGGGGGATTTGCCAATCTGGGAGAGGGCATGAGCCAAGGCAGCTTGATGCGCGCTGTTCTTGAGGCGATCGCCTTTTCTTTTGCAGATGCGGCCGAGGCCTTTGCAAGAGCAGGCACGGCCCCAACCTCACTCTTGGCCATTGGCGGGGGCACCCGCAGTGATTTGTTGATGCAAATGATCGCAGATGTGACAGGAATTACACTAGGTCGCAGCGATGAGGCCGTTGTGGGCCCTGCCCTTGGAGCCGCACGGCTTGCGCTTGTGGCCTGCGGCGACAAACCTATGGAGGCAGTGATGCAGCGCCCCACTGTCCGTCATTGGTTCAAGCCGAAGGGGGCAATCGATCAGGGCACGCAGATACGCCTTGAGGCATATCGCGCTTTATATCCCGCATTGCGAACAGTTCAGCAAAAACTGAGGTGAGGAAGGTGCAATTCTACCAACCGCGAGCGGATCGCACAGGGCAAGAAACCCACCAAGCCTATCACATCCGCCAAAGTGACAAAATCATACAGCGCGATACGAGCAGACTAGTTGATTTTATTGGTTGCGGGGGCGGGATTAAGCCTGTGCCGAACCATTGTTTTTTAAAATAAAACGCTACTCAACAAACATATCTGATTTGGAGTAATCTCATACCTTAAACTGCACAAAACGGAGTTTCGCGCAGCTCACGCACAATTTCCTCATCCAGCGGTGGGGGGAAGGAGTTAAGGATAAAACCAAGCGTGCTGTAAAAGCCCACTGTGGCAATCAAATCAAAAATGCCCTCTTTGCCAATTTCCGCCTCAAGCGGCCCCTGCATCTGGGGGGGGATCGCGCGCGCGCTCATCAGGGCATCGACTGCGCGGGCGATGGTTTGATCCTGACCTGTGATCTCGTCAATTGGGCCTGCAAGACGCGCGATGCGGTGATCTTCAAACCCAAGGGCGCGCGCACGGCTGACATGATGCGCCCATTCATAATCCGAGCCCATCCAATTCGCGGCACGCAGGATCACCACCTCGCTCAATTCGGGGCCAAGCGCGGTTTTGACCACCACATGATCCCGCAAAGCTGCCCAAGCCCGTAGTAATGCAGGGTGATGTGCCATCACCCGATAGACATTCAACCGCCCCGCAAACCCCGCTTGCATATCTGCCAGCTCATGGGGCCAATCGGTTCCGTCCAAGGGTGGATAGTAGGACATGATGATCTCCACCTAAAAGTTTTACTCATCGATTAATAAAATTATCGTTTAAGCCAAACTAGGAACTGATCAAAAATCTTAAATCATCAATCAGCAGTCCAACCTCCATCTACCATCAACGAGCTTCCGGTAATCAAAGCAGCTGCTTCAGACGCAAGGAACACAACCGCTCCCATTACGTCTTCGACCTGACCTGGGCGGCCTAATTTTATCTTCTCTTTAATCCAAGCTGCACGTTCTGGATTGTCAAATGTGCTTTGCGTAAGCGGAGTGAGAATAAATGTCGGACAAATTGTATTAACCCGAATTTGCTTAGGGCCCCATTCGATCGCCATTGCTTTCGTAAAGCCTTCGACTGCGTGCTTCGTCGCGCAATAAGCCGCACGATCCACGCCGCCCACATGCGCCATCTGGCTAGAAATGTTCATAAGCGAACCTGACTTGCCGGCATCGATCAAGCCTTGCGCTACAGCGCGGGTCAGAAAATAAGCACCTTTGATATTCAACGAACTCACTGCATCGAAATCGGCCGCTGTAGTTTCTAAGGCTGGTCCATGTCGCGCAAGGCCTGCAGAGTTGACCAAAATTTCAAAGGGACCAGAAGATGCAACATCACGTCCGGTGCGTTCGATATCTGCAACATCCAACACCATCGCTTTGGCAGCCCAGCCTTGCGCGGCCATTTGCTCGACAAGTACTTGCAGTTTGTCACCACTTCTTGCCGCAACGGTCACCTCTGCCCCCGCCTCAGCCAGGGCAACCGCGGCCGCCAGACCAATACCGGACGACGCCCCGGTGACGAGTGCACGCTTACCGTCTAACCGAAACGAAGGCGTTTTGGGTAACATGGTGCACCTCTTTTACTAAACATTACGGAAAATTTGGACGATTTTATTTTTTTGAATAGAGGAGAAACATAGTAATGATTCAACACTAAACCAAACCAAATTCAGTATTATGAAGAACGCCGACACACGTTTTATATTGGCTGCGCATCATTCGGCAGGCTCGCGATGAGGCGCGCCTTCGCCATAAGGGACGTTTAGGCCACCATAACGGCGCACACGCACATTACATTGCTCCGCATGACCAACAAAACCCTCTAACATACAGAGACGTGAGCCATATTCGCCTATCATAGTGGCCGCTTCGTCCGTCAAAACCCGTTGATAACTATGCGTTTTGAGAAACTTTCCGACCCAAAGGCCACCCGTATAACGACCCGCTTTCTTCGTAGGCAATGTGTGGTTAGTGCCAATCACTTTATCGCCATTTGCAACATTCGTGCGGGCGCCCAGGAACAAGGCACCGTAGCATGTCATGTTTTCAAGGAACCAGTCATCCCTGTCCGTCATGACCTGCACATGCTCCGAAGCAATGTCATCTGCTACAGTGAGCATTTCTTCGTAGGTATCGCATAGGATGACCTCGCCGTAATCCTCCCAACTCGTTCGGGCTGTGTCCGAGGTAGGAAGGATAGAGAGAAGGCGATCAATTTCTGATAATGTGTCTTCTGCGAGCTTACGTGAGTTCGTTAAAAGAACTGCAGGCGAGTTGTAACCATGTTCGGCCTGCCCCAACAAATCAGTCGCGCATAGTTCTCCATCTACAGTATTATCAGCAATCACCATGGTCTCTGTGGGGCCCGCAAACAGGTCAATGCCCACGCGACCGTAGAGCTGACGTTTCGCCTCTGCTACATATGCATTGCCCGGGCCAACCAACATGTGGACAGGCTCAATTGTCTCTGTCCCAAGCGCCATTGCGCCAACTGCCTGGATGCCCCCCAGAACATAGATTTCATGGGCACCCCCAAGATGCATTGCAGCAATAACGGCGGGGTTCGGTTTTCCTTGCCATGGTGGGGTGCAAGCAACAATCCGCGGCACACCTGCAACTTTTGCGGTTGCGACCGACATATGCGCGGAAGCCACCATTGGGAATTTTCCGCCAGGCACATAGCAACCGACTGACTGAACGGGAATATTCTTGTGACCGAGAATTACACCAGGCAGAGTTTCAACTTCGATGTCTTGCATTGAGGCCCGCTGAGCCTCAGCAAATTTCACAACCTGCTCTTGTGCGAATTTGATATCAGCTAGTTCCCGTGGAGACAGCTCTGCGATTAAGCTCTCAATCTCGGCCAGAGACAACCGATAGCTTTGGGGCGAATACCCATCAAACTTTTCTGACAGTTCTCTGACTGCCGCATCACCGCGTGCCTCAATGTCAGCCAGGATCGCTTCGACAGCTGCGCGCGTCTTTGCATCATCATCCGCACGTTCAGTAGCGGGCTTGCCTGATTTGAGATATTCAATCGTCATCTTCTTTTCCATTACCTACGTATTATTAGTCTGCAGTTAGCCTGCGCTAGTGGCTAAATTTTTGATCCTAATGTACTTTTTTACTTAACCTCGCCACACCTGAAACCTAACTAGGGGTAGGTCCATGACGCTCCCAATTCACAGTTCAGCATCTTCGACAGTCGGCTGATAGACTTGCCACAAGTGTTGAACTAGCGTTGTTATCCGCCAAAGCTAGACATTTTTCCGCGATGAAAAACCAATGGATCACCCGCTCCCTGCCAAAAATGTCTGACCGCACCCACAATGAGTTTATGATCTCCACCATCCAAAACTTGGCTAACGACACACTCAAAATGAGCCAAACTGCCATCAATACTCGGAGGCCATACCACAACCGATGGCCGAGATTTCACATTCGCAAACTTGTTGCGACTTGGTTTCGCAAATTGCCAAGCAATCTCCTCTTGAGATGCCGATAGCACGTTCACAACAAATTCTTTCTGTTCTGCCAGCAAGCTCAGACTTGCTTGCGAATTTCCAAGCGAGAATACACAAAGAGGAGGATCCAAGCTTAAGGATGAAAAAGAATTGACCGTTACTCCAGTGGCTGATCCATCGTTGTCCAATAAGGTTACGACGCAAACTCCAGTAACAAACTCACCAAAGGTATTTCTCAGTCGCTTCGAGTGTGAGAGATCAGTATCAAGCATTTCCAGTACCTTTAGAGTTGACCTATTCCTGCTTTAAGTTAGCGCTTCCAAAAATAAGTAAAAATGATATTTTGTGATAAAAAATATCAAAAAGAGAGATGCCAAAAAATGCCAATCCCCAAAATCTCTATAAGAGCATTGAAAGCTTTAATCTCAGTTTACGAGGAACAGTCGTTCTCACGAGCCGCCGCTCGCGAGAATGCGACACAATCAGGCATGTCGATGCAGATCAAAACATTAGAAGAGCGGCTTGAGGTGAAAGTTTTGGAACGCGCCAGAAACCAACTTAATCTGACCGCAGAGGGTCGCATTTTGTATGATGAAGGACGAAAAATAATAAAATCATTGGTAGAGGCAGAAGAAAAAATTTCTGCACAAGCAGACACGCTTCAGGGCTCTTTAAAAATTGGCATCATCCCAGCGCTCACAAGATCTGTCGTTCAAGCTGCATTAAGTCAGTTTAAAACTATTGCTCCTATGGTGGAGATTTCATTAGTAGAAGAATATTCAGGCAGCCTGATCAATCGAGTTGTGGCTGGAGAAATTGACTTTGCTATCGTCCCTGCAGGACCAGTCGGGCCAGGGCTGGATGCAGAGTATATCGCCCAAGACAACGAAATGCTATTGTGCAATTCTAAAATGTTTCCTGAATATTCGCATCTTTCAGCAGCACCACTTTCGAGCCTGAATAACAAAAAGTTGATAGTTCCATCGCATCAAAATGTACGACGGGTCCAAATTGAAAAGCTACTTGATAGTTATCAAATCGAAGTGAGCGACCTGTTAGAAATGGATGGAATGCTCGCCACAATTGAGTTGGTCGCACAGTCTGATTGGGTTGCAATATTACCTTCAGCCATTTGTCATGCAGATTTAGATGGACGAATGCGAAAATCACTCAAAATCACTGAGCCGGCAATTCCGTTAGACTACATCATGGTCAAAAGGAATGATGCAACCTTCACATTACCAGCTCAAAAAATGGCTGAACAAATCAAATATCAAACAAAAAAAATCATTTCCGAATTCCAGGAAACTTCAAAGCTACATTAGAGAAAACTTTGTGCAGGCTCTTGTTAGTTGTACGATGGTTTAATCATGATAAGCATCGAGGTGACATGATGATAACTTGTGCAGTAGTAGGCTTTGGCTGGTGGGGTCAGCACATCTCGCGGATACTGAAAGATTTAGATGAAATCAAAATCGTATGTGTTGTAGAACCAGACGTCCAAAAACGTTCTGATATAGAAAGTTTAGGCCTCGAATACGAAAAAGAATATGCAGATGCTTTATCTAAATATTCCATAGACGCGGTCGTATTAACGTCACCAAATGATAAACACGACGAGCAGATTGCACTAGCAGCGAACAAAGGCATCCATATCTATTGTGAGAAACCACTGTCTCTCACATCTACTGGCGCAAAACTTAGTATAGCTGCATGCAAGGAGAATAATGTTGTTTTAGCCATTGGTCATGAACGCAGGTTCGAGCCCGGCATCCAAATCATTAAGGAAATGATCACAACTGGCCGGCTCGGCACGCTGATGCATGGCGAATTTGCATTTTCCCACCAAAAACTCGCAAGTCTACCGGCGACCAGCTGGCGCACTAAAAAACAGTATGCTCCAGCTGGTGCGATGACGCAGATGGGAATCCACTTGACGGACCTCATGATATGGTTCTTTGGGCCTGTAAAAACCGTTCACGCTATAACTGCAGACCGCTCTTTAGGCTGGGAAACTGGAGACCTTACGAGCGTTCATTTTCAATTCGAAAGCGGAGCAACAGCAACGCTACAGGCCATTTTGAACACACCGAATTACATACGCACATTCGTCAGCGGTACAGATGCGTGGGTCGAGGTTAAAAACTCGAGCCATCCAGACACACCAGGAGGTATAGTTTCAATACAAAAACTGGATAAGCATGGCACAAACACCGAAGAAAAATTGCAGTGGTCAGATGCAGTTCAAGCTAACCTACTCGCTTTCTTTCAAGCGATATTAGGCCATGCAGATTACCCTTTCAGCCAATTTGAACTAATGCATAACATCGATGTGCTCGAAGCGATCATAAAATCAAGCGAGACTGAGACTTCTGTCAAGGTGCATGCCACTAAATTAGAATGATTTATTGGAATGTACTTGCCTAAATGTCTAAAAAATTTTTGATTGCCGCATTGAACAGCTCTGGCGCATTTATGTTTGCCACATGCGCCGCATCTCTAATCTTGACGTATGTCGCGTTAGGCGTCGCTCCGGCCATAGTAGACATTACCTCTGGTGAAGCGCCTTTGTCTTGATCACCACCAACGTAGAGAACTGGCACAGTTAATCGTGGCAAGTCTTTGAGATAATCAAGCTCTTTGAGAGCATAGCAACAACTCACATATCCTTCTGGATCGTTGGATAGCAGCATTTCTTTGATCTCGGCTACGCGGCTTGGATTTCGTTCGACCCAATCTGAGGTGAACCATGACTGTATTGTACCGTCCACTATGGCTTGAAGGCCACCATCTTGAACTTTAGCAATCCTATCGTCCCACATATTACGAAACACTTCTGGCGAGTCAGCACGTCCATCGGCACACACAATTTTACTGAAGCGCTCCGGGAGCTGAAGACCAAGACCAAGGCCAGTCATTCCTCCCATCGACAAGCCCATGAACACCGCTGACTCAATTTCAAAGTGATCTATCAGCTGCAGAACATCAAAACACAAATCGTCAAATGTATAACGGCCAATTGGCGTCGAGCTACCCCCATGACCTCTGGTGTCATAACGCAATACGCGAAACTTTGACGACAGCAGCGGGATCTGATCATTCCACATATTCAGGTTTGCACCCAGTGAATTTGAAAGAATTATCCAATCACTGTTTTCTGCGCCATCAATACGGAAATTTATTTTCGACTTAGGCGTCTCAACAAACCCAGTTTCGACACAATATCTACCCGCCTCCATCATTCTGCGGCCTTACTAGACCCGGCTTCGGCGGTATCCACTAGCGGTTTAACCTGCTCGGCTAGCAATCGCATAGAACGGCGCGATAACTCTAAATCGGCCCAATCCTTCCCTGCGTAAAGCAGAGTGCCAAATCTTCCAACCTGCTCACGAAATTCGAGCAACTCGTCGGCCACTTTATCTGGCGTGCCCCAAATAACCAGCCTATCAAAAACACTTTGCAAAGTGACTTCATCATCCGGCTGGTCTTTGTACTCTTTAAACAGGTTAATACGGCCGTGCTTCTTAAGTTTAGTGTATAGCTGCTTGTAATAGAAATAATATGGTCCGTTGGGATCCGTTGCATAGTTGCGAGCGGTGTCCAAATCATCTGCTACAAAAATACTCTTCGCAACGCGCCAATTTTTTAGATCTGCCACGCGCCCCACACGCTGGCAACCTTCAACGTACTTTGGCCAGTGACTAGCCACCCATTGCGGCATCAGAAAGTTTGCGCTTATGGGATCCCAACCACGTGCAGCTGCTTCGGTAACACCATTAGAAAATGGTGCAACTGCCGTCACAACGATTGGGGGGTGTGGCGTTTGGAGCGGCTTCGGCATAATACCTTGGCCTATCTCTGTCATAGAAGTCCGCTCTGTACTGATATTCCAAAAATCGCCAGTTATATTATATGGCGCCTCACTTTCCCAAATTTTCAGTACCATGTTGATACTTTCTAGGAACATAGCAGGGCGATCTTTATCCAGGTTACCGAACACTTCAGCATCAGAAGCTAGCCCCCCAGGAGAAATACCGAGATTGAACCTACCATCAAGCATGTGATCTAACATTGCCGCCTGCGCAGCAATAGCGGCAGGATGATTGTTCGGCATGTTGAAGGTGCCCGTTCCCAGGCGAATGTTTTTGGTTGCAGCCGCCAAATAGGCGACGAACGCTGCACAGCTGGTAATGTTTTCAGCGGCGTCGGTTACATGCTCTCCAACATATCCCTCAACAAAACCCAATTCATCGGCAAGCAGAAACGCCTCTCTATCTTCGGCAATTGACTGCCTCCAATCCTTGTCAATTGGGTGAATAGGCATAGTGAAAAAGCCAAGTTCCATCAACATCACTCCATGTCAGTGCAATCTACGTGTTTATTTTTTTATGAAAATAGATCGCCATCCACGCCTCGGAAAATTATAATTTCAGCGGAGCTTCATCAAAAAAAATGATACTAGCGCTCCCCCCAGTCAGAGCATAACCCGCGGGAGCCACGTTGCTAAACTGGGGATAACAATAACAAGCACGGCAGCGACAAGAATTAGAACAAAATAAGGCGCCGATCCTTTGAAGATAGTCCCCAATGACACAGTTTTGTCTGGTAGAGCCCCTTTGACAGTGTAGACGAGAAGCCCAAATGGAGGCGTTAACAAACCGGCTTCAATCACCA
Organism: Rhodobacterales bacterium HKCCA1288; assembly: GCA_015693905.1. Taxonomy (NCBI): domain Bacteria; kingdom Pseudomonadati; phylum Pseudomonadota; class Alphaproteobacteria; order Rhodobacterales; species Rhodobacterales bacterium HKCCA1288. The sequence continues at coordinate 1,567,681 of CP065161.1, forward strand.
AGATACCAAAGATAGCAAAAGCTATTGGATTGAAGCCAAGAGCCATAGCCAGTGGAGCAAAGATAGGGACGGTTAACAGAATGATGGAAACACTATCTACCAACATCCCGAGAATAATCCAAATAACGGCCATTATCATCAAGATGATCCACGGGTCCGCACCCAAACCCAGGAAGATGGATTGAATGAAGTTAACGGCCCCGCCCATAGCCAAAAGGCGCGAATACATTTGAGCTGTAATAAGCAAAAACATTATCGGTGCAGTAGTGCGACCGGCCTGCAAGATTGCGTCCATCAGCTCAGCTTTTCTCATTCCCTTCACCAGGCCGATTGCAAGAGCGCCGATAGCTCCAAAACCTGCGGCCTCGGTCGGCGTGAACAACCCAAGCCAAAGCCCACCAATGACCAAGAAAATAAGCCCAAGAATGCCTAGGCCCCCAATTAATTCTTGTTTGCGCTCTTCGGAGCTCAAAACTACCAAATCTTGGTTGGAGGAAGGTGCTACATGCGGCCTGAGCTTGGCGGCTGTTACCACATACCCGGAAAACAATAATGCCAATACAATACCGGGAATTATTCCGGCTATGAATAAAGCACCCACGCTCATTTCCGTTAGGATTGCCCAAACGATCAGTAAGATTGATGGAGGGATCAGCATTCCCAAGCACGCAGAACCAGCAACCGCCCCAACAGAAAAGGTGTCTTTGTAACCGAGCTTTTTCATTTCAGGGTATGCAATTCGAGAGAATGCGGCTGCAGCAGCAATCGAAACACCGGTGACCGCGGCGAACACAGTGTTACCGGCGATAGTTGCAATAGCGAGCCGTCCAGGTAGGCGTTTCAGTCCCCTGTCGCATATTCGATAGAGATCTCCCGCAGCGCCAGACCTCGAAATTATGTCCCCCATAAGCACAAATAGCGGGATTACGGCAAAGACATCTTTACGCACTGCCTCGTACGCCGTGTTGCCCATGATAGAAACAGCTGCCTCGAAGCTCCCGATCATTAGCCAAACGCCGAGGCCTGAACACAAAGCCAGTGCTATACCAATGTGCACCCCCATTACGATCAGGGTCACAAGCAGAGCAAGCATCCAAAGAACAATATCTGCACCCATGAGCCTTCAGCCCCTTATTCTTCTAGAGGTGGAAGCGCGCCAGGCGCCTCGGTCTCGTATTCCAGTTTGTTTTGCCAATCGAAGATTATCATTGAGAAATATGCCCAAGCCGCAAAGACAGATGTCGCAAGGACCACTCCACGAACCGGCCAAGTAGGCACTCGCAAAGCCCCCTCGCCCTCATATTCGCCAATCCGGTAGGCATCCCAGAAGGATGGATACGTACTTTGAATAATCCCCAAAAAAACAACCAAACCGAGCAAGCAGGTAATGGTTCTCAAGATTTTTCGCCCCAGTGGCGGCAGCGCATCTGAAAAAATCGAAGTTCGGAGCATTGACCCGGAATATATCGCCAAAGGGATCTGCAGAAAGGCAATGGAAACAATAGAGTTCTGTAAAATCTCTTTGGTTCCGGGCAACGGTTGATTGAAGACGCTTCTACCCATCACATCAACAAAGATGAGCACTGCCAGGCCTATGACCCATATCGATGAGACCAGGTGAATTGCTTTCGCGACGGAAACCGACTTTAGCATCTAACCTGTACACCTCCCCTTGCACATCTCATTGGCGATAACGCTATCCAATTAAGAATTTGGGTCAAGAAATAAATTAGCGAGCGATAAATAATCTCAATGCTTGACGGACGAAGATTTCTGTATTGAACTTGGTTCTGTGTTTAGCAATCGATAAATAAGGGCCAATGAAGAACACTTCATCCAGCCTCTAATCAAGTCGATAGCGGACAAAAGGGAGGATAAAATGCATCACAAACGACTATCAATTGCGAGCTTTTTGGCGGCTACAGTTTCAACTATTGCTGCAACTAGCGCAGTCGCTGAAACTTTTACACTGCGCATTGGAGCTGGGCACCCAAATGGCCCTGCTGCTTACGTGGCGGATGTTGCGGACGTCTTTGTACCAGAGGTTGTTAGGCGGGTCGCAGAGGAAACAGATCATGAAATAGAGTTCGTGGAAGGTTATGGCGGTGCTATTGCTGGCGTCGCTGAAACGCTGGAAGCCGTTCAAAATGGCATTCTAGACATTGGAGCGTATTGTATTTGCTTTGAACCAGCAAAGCTGTTTTTGCACAACTTTCCCTACTATGCGCCGTTCGGGCCTCAAGACTCTGTGGACGAAATGCGCGCAGTACGCGCCGTATATGACCAAGTGCCTTGGTTGACTGAACAATTTTCATCGGAATATGGCCAAGAGCTTCTGGGGCTCCACGGCTGGGACAACTATCACCTAGGAACCACAGATCCTTGGGAGACCGCCGAAGATTTGCAGGGAGTAAAAATCGGCGGCGCAGGACCTAACTTGCCCTGGCTTGAATTTGCGGGTGCTATCCCCGTTCAATCATCCTTGCCAGACGGGTATTTGTCGCTTCAGACTGGTGTTTACAATGGTTGGCTAATGTTCCCATCAGCCTACCTTGGTTTCAAATTTCACGAACCCGCACCCTACTATACGCTGATTGGCTTCGGAGCCATGGGCGTTAACGCACTGACGATGAACGAACGGAGCATGGCAAGACTTCCAGAAGATGTACAAGCCATTATTCGAGAAGTTGGTCAGCTGTACGAAGAACGGGCTGGTGAAACATTGAACGCGCGTCAAGCGTCAGGCATGGCTGGGCTGCGTGAAGCAGGAGCTACAATAACTGAGCTGTCTCAAGAAGCTCGTGCTGGTTGGGCTGCTTCTCTCGCATCTTTTCCATCGCAACAAGCGGCAGATGCAGACAGTCGCGGGATGCCAGGATCAGAAGTTATGGCGGCTTATCTCGAGGCAGTCGCCGCCACTGGTTACGAATGGCCATACGAGTACAGTCTGAACTAAACTCTACAAAAAGGGGGCGAAAGCCCCCTTTTCTTTAATTACTAAGCCAATTATCCCAATATCGAGACGCGCAAATGTTGAGCAACCGAATTCCGTACACTGCTATTGTTGATCGTCCAAAACTCTTTTTACCCAACAAGAAAAAAATGGCCGTTTGGGTTATCCTGAATGTAGAGCATTGGTCTATCGACAAACCTATGCCACGAACTGTACTACCACCACCAATGGGAAAACCGCTCATTCCTGATGTGCCGAACTGGTCTTGGCATGAGTACGGAATGCGGTCGGGCTTCTGGAGGCAATATCAAGCTTTAGTAACACGCAAAATCCCGACAACTCTAGCAATTAACGGAAATGTATGCGTTTCATATCCGAGAATTGCTTCTGCCGCGCTTGAAGCAGGTTGGGAATTCATGGGCCATGGATTTTTACAAGGGCCTATGCACAACTTAGAAGACCAAGAAAAAGAAATATGCAAAGCTCTCGACACCATAGAACAATTTTCTGGCACACGCCCCACTTCATGGGAAAGCCCCGGATTAACTGAAACCGCTGAAACCGTTGATCTCTTGAGAAAGCACGGAGTTAAATACGTAGCAGACTGGGTTATTGATGACTTACCAGAAACCATTGATACGCCACATGGGACGATTACTACTATTCCGTACACAGTCGAAACAAACGACATAACAGTCTATGCGTTGCAAGCGCATCGTTCACCGGAATTTTTCGACCGCGGAAGAGATCAATTTGATCGACTTTATGCTGAAGCGGAACATAACGCGCGAGTTATGGCAATTTCTATTCATCCATACATTACGGGCGTGCCCCATCGCATCAAGTACCTCGAAGCGTTACTAGATTATATAGGAAGTCACGAAGAAGTTGAATGGATGACAGCCAGCCAAATTGGTGACTGGTACGGGAGCGAGTTAAAACGGCTTTCGGAAAAATAGTTTAAGCGGTTTGGGCCATTGGTCCTGGCCCAAACCAACATCAATTGTCTGTTTTTGTTTCTGCCAAGGCAGAAAGAATGCGATCTGGTGTCATTGGCATTTGATAGACTGTTACTCCCAAATGACGGAGAGCATCGTTTACAGCGTTCATTACGGCAGCTGGTGCACCTCCAGTACCGGCTTCACCAGCTCCTTTAGCACCTAAAACAGAAGATTTTGTAGGTGTTTCTATGTGTGCGACATGGATATCCGGCATCTCCGACGCCATCGGTACAAGGTAGTCTGCCAAGGACGTATTCAAAAGCTGCCCTTCGTCCGAATAAAGACACTCTTCATATAGGGCGCCACCAATTCCTTGGACCACTCCGCCTCTAATTTGCTCGTCAACCAAGAGAGGGTTAATCACGCGACCACAATCCTCAACTGCCCAAAAATCCAAAACTTTCACGAAGCCAGTTTCAATATCCACCTCTACGTGTGCTGCCATAGCGCCATTAGTAAATACAAATGGCGCATCGGTGACGCGATAATGACGTGTCGCAACTAGCTCTGGCTTTGCTTCATCAGGTAACTCGTTACCACGATAATAAACAGTCCGGGCCAAATCAGATAAGCTTAGCTTCTCAACAAAAGTCTTTGCATCCACGATTTGTCCATTGTTGATGTCAAGCTCGGCAGGTTTGGCTTGCAGTATAACAGATGCTGCATCCAAGATCTGCTCTTTTAGCGCATTTGCAGCTAACAATGCAGCTTCACCACCAATACCAGCGCCGCGGGACGCCCACGTTCCACCGCCGTAGGGTGTAGTTTTTGTATCGCCGGTGGTAACTTTAACTCGAGCTAGGTCTACTCCCAACACATCCGCTACAATCTGGGCGAGTATGGCGTTAGTTCCTTGGCCTTGCTCAGTGACTGACGATGATACATGGATACCGCCTCCGGCATCTAGCCTAACGGTCGCCCCATCTTGACTGGCAATTGGAGCACCACCAATCCCATAAAACATTGGGCTTGGGTTCGTAACTTCCACCATGGAAACAAATCCAATACCCCTGAAAACTCCATCTTTACGCTCCTCTAATTGGTCAGCGCGCAGGCTGTTATAATCCATCATTTCGATCAGTTTGTTCAGCGCGGCCTGATGCGACAACTCATCTAATTTCATCCCAGATGCACTGGTGCGCGGATAGGAGTTGTCAGCCATCAAATTAATGCGACGCACTTCCACCGGATCCATTTGAATATGAGCCGCCGCCTCTTCAAGCAGGCAGTCGCAAATGGCCATAGCAATTGGATGCCCTACAGCACGATATTGGCACATCAAATTTTTATTTTGAAAAACTACCTTTGATGTTGCTCGATAGTTCGGGATGACATACGGGGCACCGGTCAGGTTCAGTACCTGATTAGCTTCAATCGCAGATGTCCGCGGGTACATCGAATAAGGCCCTATCCCGGTCACGTCGTCAAATTCTAAACCAACAATTTGACCAGAGGCACTAATGGCCATTCGCGCATCAACCACATGATCTCGCGCATGAATGTCAGACATAAAGCTCTCATAGCGATCTGCGGTGAATTTTATCGGGCGCCTCAAGAGCTTTGCTATTGCGGCAACAGCGACTTCATCGCCATAGGTGTGCACCTTAATCCCGAAAGATCCGCCAACATCTTGTGAGATAACTCGGACGTTCTCTTCCATAAGGCCAAGATGCTTGGCAAAAATAAACTGCATCATATGCGGCGCTTGGCCAGAATACCAAACCGTCAACTGATCATCAGACGGATCATATTCTGCGATACTCGTTCGAGGTTCTAAAGTCACGCCCGTATGCCGCCCGAACTTGAACTTCTTTTTTACAACAAAATTTTCAGGATTACTGAACGCGTTTGATACATCACCTACGTCAACTGTACGTTGCCAAGCTAGATTGGAGTCGTAGCCTTCGTGAATTAGGGGACAACCCTCATCGAGTGCCTTTTCCATATCAACCACTGCTGGCAGCTCATCATATTCTATCTCAACAAGTTCTGCCGCATCCTCTGCCTGCGCTCTTGAGTGAGCAAGGACAACAGCTACTGGCTCTCCTTGCCACTTCACATAGTCAATGGCTACTGGCGCCTGTGGAGGGGACCTCAGACCCGCCAAGTGACTTAGAACTCCGACATATGGCTCGACAACGTTTTCTAAATCTTTGCCAGTAAAAACATTTACTACACCATCTGCATCAATCGCTCTGGATACATTTATTGAAACAATTTTACCGTGGGCAATTGGCGATCGTATAAAATACGCATGTAGCATTCTAGGAAGTTGAATGTCGTCAACAAACCTTCCGCGGCCGTGCAGTAAACGCTTCGCATCTAAACGCGCTTCAGGCTGACCAATTAATTTAGTCGGTTTATCGAAATCGAACTTAACGCCAGTCATGTTTCCGCACCCACCTGTATTACATCACAAATCGCATCAACGATTGATTGATAACCAGTACATCTGCAGTAATTCCCGGATAAGTGTTCGCGAATTTTTTTGCGATCTGGCTCTCCAATTTTCTCAATATATTCAACGGCTGATGCGAGCATACCAGGTGTACAGTAGCCGCATTGGAGTGCATTTCGTTTCAAAAAGGCAGCTCGCAATGCTGATACTGGTCCACTGTCAGCTAGTCCTTCAACCGTGGTTACCTCGAGATCATCCACTTGGACAGCTAGCATCAGGCAGGAACGAACAGTTTGACCATTAACACGCACGGTGCATGCTCCACATACACCATGTTCACAACCTACATGAGTGCCAGTCAGACCCAGATCATTTCTCAAAAAATCTGAAAGATTTGTGCGTACGGCAACGTCTCGTTCAATTCGCTCGCCATTAACCGTCACTTTGATTTTTTTAGTCTGCCCCATTTACATCGCCTCCAAAGCGCGGCGCACACACACAGTCGCAAGCCGCCGTTTCGTGTCCTGAGAATTGTGCAAATCAGAGTCAAAAATTAAATCAGACAACGCTTCACTAGCGCCGCGAATTTTCCGTTTATCAGTACGAGCGACGCCCACTAGGCGCTCTTCAACAGACTTTGCACGCAATGGGCGATCAGAGACACCAAACAACACAACTTTAGGGGCATTAAATGCTTCAGATGGACGACTGTCATCAGAAATGCAGACGCCTGCTATTGCGTAATCTCCATGCCTTCTTGCCAACTCATAAAACCCAGTGCTCAACGACTTAGAAGAATTTGGTATGAGGACCGACAAAACCAACTCATCGTCTTTCCGGTCAGTAAGATAAAGCCCTTGAAAAAATTCATCCGCCAACACAAATCTGGTGCCTCGTTGGGACGCCAGCTCAACACTGGCCCCTAGAGCCATTAAGACTGCCGGCATTTCCGCAGCAGGATCAGCAAGCGCCACACTTCCCCCAATCGTTCCTCGATTTCGTATCGCTGAATGAGCTATATGAGGCAGGACGCTATCAAAAACCTGCGAAAACTCTGACACCAGAGCTGACGCCCCTAACTCGCTGTAGGTGACAGTGGCCCCGATGCGAAGGCCATCACCCACGGCCACAATCTCTTTCAAGTCTTTCAACCCACTCAAATCAATCAGCGTTTTAGGAGCCGCGAGCCTAAAATTCATCATCGGCAACAAACTCTGGCCTCCCGCCAGAAACGCCTTTTCGTCAGCATCCTGCGCAACTATAGCGAGTGCCTCAGATATTTCTGTGGGGCGTTCGTAGGTAAACTCTGACGCTTTCATAGGTCTTCCCTTAAATCCGTGTTGCACAACAAATTTGGTTGCACAGCTCGGCGTCTGTCAATAACAATTTATCAATCTATAAACTAATTCATGGCTATCAAGGAAGGACTTCCGATGGCAATTCGTCCCAAAACCACCATTCAAATGTCGCTGACAGGGGCTGGACAAACTCACGCGCGCACGGTCGTTAAAACTAGAGATGTAACTGCATTAATAGACGAACCAATGATTAGGGGCGGAACAAATCTGGGTCCGAGCCCAACTGAAACCTTCATGGCATCGCTGATCGGTTGCACAAATGTAATTTCCAGCCGCATAGCTCAAAAGATGGGGCTAGTGTGGCAAAACTTAGATGTCGAACTGTCCGCAGAATTTAACCGCCTCGGCACAATGTTGGAGGAGGAAGTTGAGCACCCTTTCGCCAACATCGTTATGGATATTTCGGTTGAAACAAACGCATCGGAGCAAGAACTCGAAAAGTTAAAAAGCGATTTGTCAAAATTTTGCCCAATCGCGAGGGTGATCCGGAACAGTGGCATCACCATTACAGAAAACTGGTCAACTAAATCGATTTAAGTCGGAGGTTTACACTATGGACACCCAGCCAAAACCCGGGAACGTCGCACCCAATCTAGAGTTGAAACTTGTCGGCGGCGAGGCTTTTAGCCTTCAAAACAGCAAGCCACAACTGATTGATATGCTTGTGTTCTACAGGGGCTATCATTGTCCGCTTTGCAAGGATTTTTTGCATAAATTAAATAGCCTAGCGAGCGCATTTGCAGAATCTGGCGCTAACGTTGTTGCCGTGTCTATGGACACCGAAGAGCGTGCCCAAAAGTCAAAAGATGAATGGGGTTTAGATAACCTTACGATTGCGTATGGGCTCTCTGAAGAAGCGGCACGTGCATGGGGATTGCACATCACAGAGTCCATCAAAGAAGTTGAACCTCAAACATTTAGTGAGCCTGCTTTGTTTTGGGTCCTTGCCAACAAGAAAATATATCTCATGGATGTTGCCAGCATGCCATTTGCTCGCCCGGACCTAGAACTATTACTCGCTAAGGTTCCGGCTATAACGGCTGGCTACCCCGCGAGAGGGACTAAATAACATCAACGTGCGGCGCCACTATCATGGACGGCGCCGCTTTTTGTGCGCGAATTCGAATTGTGTTCACGAATGGCTATGAGTTGATGTGTCCATGCTTGAATACTGTTTTCAATGACAAATGATTTATCAGAGTGTACGGCCATATTATATATCAAAAGGCGCACACCATAATAAAAAATGCCACCATGTATCGTCCAGCCAAATTCTATTTCATCATCACTTGGCGGCGTATTCTCGATATGATGTTCTGCTAAAATTTCTTTCGTAATTACTTCTATGAGGTTCTGACGTATGAAGAGCAAATATTCACGATTCAGACCAATTCCCTTTAGGCCAGAAAATAAAAAGATGCGCATCCAGTCGTCTCGGAAAATCACATCAGTGTATTGAGTGTAAAATAAATTCAGGCGATCTTTAATTGACTTACTCCTGTCTATTAACAAATCATTCCACTCATCACGCCACCTTTGAAGATAAACAGCCTCGTAAACCTCACGGATTAAATCCTCTTTTGAGGGAAAATATCGATATAGAAGAGGCTGCGTGACGCCCAAACTACGGGCTAAATCACGGGTCGAACTCTCAAAGCCCTCTTTTGCAAAGAATTGAACAGCTTTTTCGACAAACTGTTCTCTCCGTTCATCATACGGCAATCTCTGCCTTACAGGTTTATTTGGCATAGTAGTCTCAAATTCAAACTTCAATCCAACCAGAGTTGTCTTTTAAGCGATGCTTGACCTTCACCCGATCTGAGAGTGACTGCTCGATAAAACAACCCTTGGTTGCGGCCTGTATCAATGCAATTTTTTCAGAAACATTAACATCTGTGTCCATCTCGATGTCCAATGTAAACAACTCTGGCATAGAAACATAAGGCTTATTACCTTCTTGCTCAGCACTCCAATGCAATTTGGTGTTCACTTTCAAATCATGTATTTGAACATCCAACCTTTTCGCAAAAGCTCTCAGTTGTGTCATCAAGCATCCAGTAAGAGCTGCCGTGAATAACGCGAGTGGCGGTGGCGCTGTGCCGTCTCCCCCATGGAAAGGCCCTTCATCAGTCGCGAGCTCAAAATGCTCATTCATCATGGGCCAACTGACAGCGATGTCATTGCGCATCTTACCAGTCGCAACTCCAACACCTTCAAAAATCACACTAAATTTTTTTATACTTCCAGCCACAAGCTCAACTCCACATTAACACAATCATAAATTATTCGGCGATTGACCCCCACAAAGTAACAGTCAACCTCGATGCATTTTGCTCGATTGACAAATTTTACAGCTTATTTTTCAATTGATAAATAGTGGAGGATCAAAGGAAGCCATAAATGCCTAAGTTCACGCGTGATTACATTTATCAAACCGCTAAGGAGCTCTCCAATTGGGGACGTTGGGGCACTGATGACCAGATTGGCACCCTCAATAACATCTCACCAGAAGATGTTGTTGAAGCTGGCAAGCTCATACAAAAAGGCCGGGTATTTGCTTTAGGCCTGAACCTTAAAGAGCAGATCCAGTCTGGGCTTTTTGGCGGCCGGTGGAACATGATTCATCAGATGCTCGCCACCGGCACTGATGCTGCAATTGGAGCTCAAGACGGCGACGGTAAAGCCTACTTGCGTTATGCTGATGACGCCATCAACTTACCTTGCCAAGGATCTACGCAGTGGGACGCCCTCTGCCATATTTTCTTGGACGACAAAATGTACAACGGGTTTCCTGCCACGGACGTGACAGTACAGGGCGCAAAAAAGCTTGGCATAGAGCATGTACGAGACAAGATGGTCGGGCGCGGAGTCTTGCTCGACATAGCGCGTTGGAAAAATCAAGAATTTTTACAAGATGGTTATGCAATCACGCCTGAAGACCTAGACGGTTGCGCTAGTGCACAGGGCGTTAAAATCAAAAAAGGAGACTTTGTAATCGTTAGAACGGGCCAACAAGAGCGCTGTCTGAAAACCGGTGACTGGACAGGATACGCTGGCGGCGATGCTCCTGGCTTAAGCTTTGAAACAGCTCGTTGGATAAAAACAAAGGATATCGCCGCCATATGCGCTGATACTTGGGGTTGTGAAGTCCGACCCAACGAAACAGATGAGGCGAACCAGCCCTGGCATTGGGTGGTTATTCCTGCAATTGGCATCTCAATGGGCGAAATTTTTTACGTGAAAGAATTGGCACAAGACTGCGCTGAAGATGGCGTGTATGAATTCTTTTTCAGCGCACCTCCACTTCATATTCCTGGAGCCGCAGGCTCGCCGATCAACCCTCAGGCTATAAAATGATTACGCTCTGGGGACGAGGAAGCTCTGCTAATGTTCAGAAAGTTATGTGGGCATTAGCAGAGCTCAACTTACAATTTCGCCACGTTATAGTGGGAGGACCTTACGGGGGCACCACCTCGGAAGAATTTAAATCACTTAACCCAGTTGGAAAAATCCCTGTTTTTCAAGACGATAATATCACTCTCTGGGAGAGCCATGCCATATTGCGATATTTATCTCGCAAACATGGAGGACACCTTTCCATAAAGGAAATTGATCAACCTTTCGTTGATCAATGGCTGGACTTCACAGCAACCTGCTTCTTTCCACCATTTGTCGGCTTGTTCTGGCAATTGGTTCGCACCCGTCCAAGTGACCGCTCGCAAGAGTTAATAGCTCTGCATACAAATAATTTAGGCGCCGCTTTGGACATAATAGACGAACAGCTAAAGAAAAGCAGGTGGTTGGCAACAAATACATTCACGATTGCCGATATTGCAGCCGGCGTAACCATGGAAAGGTGTTTAGAGATCATCGATCTACACCAAAACCGACCGAACCTCACAAGATGGCACGGCAAACTAGCTTCTCGTGAGGCTTACAAAACGGTAGTTGCGACGTCCTACGAAGAGCTACGTGCCAAATAAAAGCTATTGACGCTAAAAATCAGCTGTAGCTGTCAAGCGGACAATTTCATCTTCAAAGGGGTGAGAGGCTCCATCCAGGTTTCCTTTTGGATCTTCGCCTTGCACAAAACTTCCCAAACGCTGAGACCGGGCATTTATCATCAACGCGATTGGACGCCTTGCAGCGTCATAGGCCTCAAACGCCTCTTCAATAGTTCGGTTGGCGCGCAGACAACTCGAAAGACAAAGCGCGTCTTCTGCCGCTTTTGTTACACCCATTCCGACATGCGGACGAATTAATGCGGCAGCATCGCCTAATAAGCAAACATTGCCGCAACAAAAGCGTGGAGAGACATAATCATAAATCGGCGCGAGAAAGGGACTAGCCGCGCATTTGAATGCTTCAGAAAACATCCAAGGCAAGTCCACCTCTGCTGCCATCAATGCGCAGTCTACAACTTCACGACGAACCAAAGGCGGCGGTATTGAAATCTCATGGACTTTACCACTTTCATCCGTCAGTAAATCGACAAGCTCATCGTGGGATGTGGGCTTATACCAAACAATATTATATCTTCGCGATCCTTTATTCGTCTCATTGTGGAACCCTGGTATTGGATATCCAATCACCTGGCCTCTGTTGGGTATAAAAAAGGAAAAATCGTCAAAAAAAGCATCTCGAAGATTGGGCTCGATTAACGCTTCTTCTACAACGGCTCGCCATACAACATAGCCAGAATAAGCTGGCGCTGGGCGCTCAGCAAATTTGGACCTAACCGCTGATCTATAGCCATCTGCACCAATCAGTGCATCAAACTGTTGAACCGAGCCATCAGACAAATGGACGTTGACTTTGCCTGCTACGTTCTCCCAGTTTAAGACGCTTGTGTCGGTGAAATAGAGCTCACGCGGCAGCCGTGCGTGAAGCAACGAATAGATCATATCCCAACTTGTAACTAGTTGTGGAAACTCGCGCTCTGAGACAATCTTACCAAACTTATCGAAGACCCGACGAAAGCGTACCTCTACGCCTATATCTTGCAATGATACCCCAATAGATCCAAGAGCTTTCAGCAGCGACTCATGCGTGACGATGCCAGCCCCTCTGCCTGAAAGGGCGCTTCTAACTTTTTCGAAAACGGTAACCCGCCATCCAGCTTCGGCCAAAGCCAGTGCAGCAAACAAACCACCTATAGATCCGCCAGATACAGCAATGTGACCGCGCATTCGACTAAATGTTTCTCAATTATGATAACTATGCTAACTTTATCACACGATAATTTAGTAACAATGGTATCTCAAGAATGTCTGACAATTTTGACCAAGAAAATAATACTGACGCCAACATTTGGTCCAGCTGGACAGCCGATCTGAAACAGGAACTGGACCGCAACGCGGGTAAAAATGGCCGAGTAGGATCTGAACTCGTAAGTACTACTGATCGAGTTAGAATTTGGTTGATATCGCTCCATCCCGGCCAAAGGTTAGAGTTTCATACCCATGTACTAGACTACTTCTGGACTGCTACGAGCAGCGGCAAAGCTAGATCTCGTTACTCAGACGGTCGCCTGGTTGAAATGGAATACACAGTGGGCCAAACACAACACCATAAATTTAAGTTTGGCGAGTCAATGACACATGATCTCGAAAATATCGGTGAAAACGTTTTGAGCTTCACCACAGTAGAATTTCTTGACAGCCCAAACTCTCCCTTAAATATATAAATTAAATATAAATTATATAGATCTATAAGGTTTTTATAAATTATATAAAAAATATATCATAAATATTTCGAGTAGAGGAATTTTAAAAAATACATGCCTTTACGCCTGAACATTTTTTTTCAAAACTTTCCGCGTACTCTCTGCACGCTCAAAAACCAGTGACCACTCGAATGAAAAACGAAGAAGAAAAGACCAGCTGGCTAGAAAACTTTCCAGTTTTACTATTTACGGTAATTATGGGGTATTCAGGTTTGACCCTCGCGCTTCAGATAGCAGGCGAGGTCTACTTAAGTAAGATCGCACTACTTATTACTACATGTCTATTTTTAATTATTCTGCTAATTTATATAATGAAAATTATAGTATACCGAAATTCGGTGATCCATGAATGGCAGCACCCAATAAAAATTTCTTTTTTTCCAGCTATTTCCATCTCTATCCTTTTACTTTCACTGCTTTTTAAGACATTCTCAATCGAAATTGCGACGATCTTATGGCTAGTGGGCATAGCCGCTCAAACGCTCTTAGCTCTTTCGGTACTGGCAAATTGGATCGGCAATCGTCCTTACGAAACCATACATATTTCTCCTGCTTGGTTTATCCCCACTGTAGGAAACATCATTGCCGCAGTGGCCGGCGTCGATTTGGGATTCATACAAATTTCGTGGATATTTTTTTCAGCAGGAGTGATATTTTGGATATTATTATTAACATTAGTATTTAATCGCTTAATTTTTCATAATCCACTTCCAGAACGGATGGTTCCTACGCTAGCAATTCTAGTGGCCCCCCCTGCCGTCACTTTTCTGGCATGGGTAAAGTTTAATGGTGGAAACGTTGATAACATGGCGCATGCAATGTACGGAGCTAGCCTTGCGTTCTTGGCATTAACTCTTACTCAGGCCAGGCTACTTATTCAGCTTGCATTCTCTTTATCGTGGTGGGCCTTGAGCTTTCCCTTTGCCGCGCTTGTTTCGGCAACCATGATCTATGGAACTGCACTGAATAGTCAGCTTCACCTACTACTAGGAAACGTCGGCGTATTTCTTCTTTTCTTGCTCATCGTTGGGCTGTCATTACGTACTGTATTAGCGTTTTTTCGCAAAGAAATTTGTATGCCTGATTGAACGACCCAGCGCCGGTGAAAATATAATAAATGCTAGAGCGCAGGACTAAAATACAGCCATCATCTCATTAACAACTTAACTTTATGTTGCAAAAATGATATTCAAGATTACCAACAACACGTTGCGTGATAACCATGCCATTAGGGTTACAAACAAATTTTTTAGATTTGATTGATCAAGCGGTTAGCGCTTTAGACACAGCATGCTCCAGCCCCGCCACTTACTCGCAAGTTCAACGGCTAACCACGCTTCTAACCACCCTGCTGTATTACCACCATACAGCGCGAAAGGCGGTTCCTCTCACACCGTTGCAACAAACTGCTGCTGAACTGCAACGCTATAAGGACGACTTGAAGTCCCGATCAAACCGCTCAGAACATGTTACCATCAAAAGTTTTTCCAAGCTGAGCCAGAATGCACAAAATCTCATCGGCAGTATGCTGGCGTTAGAAACGCGCGAGATGCTGGATGACTTCTCACATCTGGACTTGAGCAAGAAGTCACAATTTGAGGCCCTAAAGAGGGCCGTTGACCGAGCTCAAGACCAGGTGGCGCAGTCGCAAGGAAGACCCCCACTGGAATACCTTGATCAGTTTTGCAAAGACATTACGGAGTTTGCACGAGATGATCTCAAAATCGACGTGAAAGTCCGAAATCATCACAAAGGCGAACCTGTGACAGACTTTGAACACATGTTGGTTATCGGCTTTCGAATCGTCGATACGGCCATTAGCTATCACGGCATCGTTAAACGATACCATAAAGCCATAAAACGTTAATAAATACTGGCCCAAAAACCAGGAGGTTTATGGGCTTAGCAAGAGCCATATCCAAGATGCGATACTTAGCGCATGACTTTGTATCGCTCCCATACCCCCTCTTCTGCACAGGCAGCTTCGACTGATCTTTGTGCCACGCTTGAGGCGCTTGCGCGCCTGATGGCGCGGCACTGCGCGCGGGCGGATGTGGCGGGCGCACATTCTCAATCGTTAGATGGAGGACCTGCCCATGAGCAGTTCAAGACCCTTCCGCCTGCTCACGATCAGTGAGGCGGCGGAGTATCTCGCTATATCCGAGCGCTCGGTTAAGCGCCTCATCGCACGCGGTGATCTGCCCTGCATTCGGGTGGGCAGTGCCTTGCGGTTTGCCTTTGCAGACCTTGAGGCCTTCATCGCCCGCAACCGCTCAGGGGGGATGTTCGGATGACCCTGACTGTCCCCTTCGGGTCTGCTTTGACCCTTGGTCACGCGTCTTCGTGCAAATCTATATGTTGTTATTTTTACCATCAATTGTGGTATATTTGCACTATATGTAGTATTTTACCTCGAATGGCTTCACGTGACCCAAACTGTCCTG
Organism: Rhodobacterales bacterium HKCCA1288; assembly: GCA_015693905.1. Lineage (NCBI taxonomy): Bacteria > Pseudomonadati > Pseudomonadota > Alphaproteobacteria > Rhodobacterales > Rhodobacterales bacterium HKCCA1288. Next base: position 1,583,560 of record CP065161.1, read on the forward strand.
CATCTTGCTTCACGTCTTCCTGGAGTAACCGCCATGACCATGCATAACCCGTTCTTTGACGCCGATCAGATGAGCTTGGCTGAGCTGCGCGAACGCATCGAAGCGGATCATGAGCTATCCGTGTATAAGCGCCGCGATATCGCTTCCGCCTGCCGCAGCTTGGCCGAATGGTTCCACTTGCCTGAGGCCAGCATCCCAGCTTCTGCGCCCTACATCCGTGAGAAGCTTGAGCGTGTGCATCCAACCTTGATCAATGTAACGCGGCGTCGTGTGCAAAATGTGCGGTCTTTGATCTTGGGCGCGATGCGGCATCTAAAGATCAACACCAAGCTTGCGCCAGCCTCAGCAAAGCTCACGGCTGAATGGCAGGTGCTTTATGATCTTCTGAGCGGCGACACCTATCGTAAGTCTGAGCTCAGCCGCTTTATACGCTACTGCTCGAACCAAGGGATCGCGCCTGGCTCTGTCTCTGACATTGCATCTGACGGCTATCTTGCCGCGCTTGAGGCCGAGAGCCTGATCAAACACCCCCGCGTGCGGCATCAATCGACCTGCCGTGTCTGGAACCAAATGGTGGAGAAGCATTGCAGTGCGGGTTGGCCACAGGTCAGGCTTAAGGTGCCGCGTTATGAAGACCGGCTCTATGCCATCGACTGGGCTCTCGTCTCTGATCCTGTGAAGGCGGATATCGATGCTTATCTCGATCACCTCTCAAGCAAAGATGTCTTCAGCAAGGGTTTGAAGAAGCCCTTTGCGCCAATCAGCATCGATGCGGTGCGGGGGCAGCTCCATCGTTACATCTCTGCGCTCTCTTACCAGGGCGTGGATGTAGGCCGCGCTCAGTCTCTCCGTGATCTGGCCACTCCCGCCATGTTTGAGACCGGCATAAGCTGGCTTTTAGAGCGTAATGGGGGCGAGACCTCAAAGCATATCGGGGAGCTTGCCTGGAGTGTGCGCTGTTACGCCGTCAAGCACTGTGAGCCCTCCGATGAAGATGTGGCCTTCTTTGCAGAGCATATGCCCAAGCTGCGTCTCTCCCATGACGGGCTCTCCGAGAAGAATGCAGCCTCTATGCATCAGTTTGATGATCCAAAGGCTGTTCTGCGCTTCCTCACCTTACCGCAAGTGCTCTGGGACCGCGCCCTCTCCATGTCCAAGACGGTTGAGAACGGCACTGTACGCAAGGATGCGCATCTCTTGATACAGGCGGCTGTCGCCATCGAGATCCTGCAGTTCGCGCCAATGCGGATCCGTAATCTCAATGCTCTGCGCCTTGATCAGCACTTCATCTGGCATGGCAAATGCCTGCGCATTGTCGTGCCCATGGAAGAGGTGAAGAACAAGGTCGCGCTCGACTTCCTCTTACCAGAGGCCACGACCGAGCGGGTGAAGCGCTATATCGATGACTGGCGCATGATGTTCATCCCTGGCGCAAGCCCCTATCTCTTCCCGGGCCGCAAGGGGGCTGCAAAAGACTGCTCGGCCTTGCGCAAGCTCATCACGAACACGCTCTGGTCCCATGCGGCGATCCGTCTGACCCCGCACCAGTTCCGTCATGCGGCGGCCAAGCTCCTCCTAGATCGCCTGCCCGGTCATTATGAGGTCGTGCGTAAGCTTCTGGGTCATAAAGCGCTCACGACCACCTATGCGCATTATGCGGGCGCTGAGACCCAAAAGGCGATCGAGCTTTACGGTGAGGTGATCACCAAAGCCCGGCGGGATGGTGTGGCCCAAGCCTTCACAGAGCAGAAGCAAAACCCAAAGCGTCATGAGGATCTGTTCATGGATCCCTTGGCTCTGATGGGCAAGCCAAAGGGGCGTGCGTCATGAGTAAGATTGAACGTACCTCCCTGCCCCTTAACGACTGGCCTGAGCAAGACCGCACGCTCTGGCAATCCGCCACAGAAGAGGGCCGTTACTTCCAAAAGGCAGGCAAGGCTTCTCATTGGTCTGAGGCCACCAAGCTGCAGGTTCAAAAGGGCTATGCCAAATGGCTCTGGTATTTGCAGAGCGGCAGCCTGCTTAATCCTGCCGTCTTCCCCTCAGAGCGCATCTCGGAAGACCATCTGCGCGGGTATCTCGCTGAGCTAGACCGTCAGGGTCTGGCTAGTGTGACCATCACTTCGCGCATCACCGATCTGACAGAAGCCATCCGCGTGATGGAGCCAAAGGCCGATCTAGCCCTACTGCGGGATCTCTGCGCCCGGCTGAACGCACGCGCCGTGCCTTCCCGCAAAAAGGCCGAGCGCCTGCGAGCCCCCTCAGAGATCTGGGAGGCAGTCGCTGCAGAGATGTGGTCGATCAGGTCGGAAGGCACCCTCACCACCCAATCCGCCTCACGCTTCCGCGATGCAATGTCTGTGGCCTTCCTCATTTGGTCGCCCATACGGCTCAGCAATCTGCAATCTCTCACAATAGGTGAGACCATCACCTTCTCAGGCGACCTCTGGCGCTGCAGTTTTGCGGCGCATCAGATGAAGGACAAGACGCCTTTGGACTTCTATCTCCCGCAGGACGAAGAGTATCGCGCGCTCATGCAGCTCTATCTGCGCCGCTACAGGCAGAAGCTTCTCCGGCAGCCGGAGTTGCCCATTGACGCCCCCCTACCCTCAGGCGGCCCGCTCTGGGTCTCCACCCGCGCAGAGGCCATGTCCGGCCAATCCCTCTATTACGGCTGCAAACGCTGCACCAAGGCCACCCTCGGCACGGCGATAAACCCGCATCTCTTCCGAGACTGCGCCGCCAGCGCCCTCACAGCCGACAAACCAGAATATGTGCTCGCCGCAGCGCGCATTCTCAATCACAACCAACTCTCCACCACCCTCACCCATTACGAGCACGCCTCCATGATCCAGGCCGCCTCCCGTCTCCATGACGTCATCGGCCAGATCATCGATGAGGCTGCGGAAGGAAACGATGTGTTCGAGGCGCTCTTCGACAAATGGGGGGATGAGTAATGCGCGTTGCTGTCTATGCCCGCTTCTCTACTGATATGCAGCGCGATACGTCCATAGAAGATCAGGAGCGACTTTGTTTACGACTGATCGAGGGCAGGGGATGGTCACATGTCAAAACATTCGCCGATCGCGGACTGTCCGGCGCCTGTCATACACGTCCAGGCTATCAAGACCTGCTTGGCTTTGTCAGAGAGGGCGGCTGTGATGTCGTGGTGGCCGAAAGCATTGATCGTCTTAGTCGGGACCAAGAGCACATCGCTGGCTTCTATAAAGCGATGGCATTCCAAGGCGTGGTAATTTGCACTGTGGCTGAGGGGGTCATCAACGAACTACACATTGGCCTAAAAGGCACAATGTCAGCCCTGTATCTTAAAGATCTCGCACAGAAAACAAAGCGTGGCCTTGAGGGGCGCGTTGCAAAAGGAAAAAGCGGCGGTGGTAACGCCTATGGGTATTCAGTCGTTCCGGGCGATGAGCGCGGCGACCGAATAATCAATGAAGGCGAAGCACGAATAGTTCGTCGGATTTTCGAAGAGTTTGCCAACGGAAAATCACCGAAGCAAATTGCGCGGGACCTAAATCGGGGTCGCATACCTGCGCCGAGAACGCGGCTTTGGCGCGACAGCGCCATACGGGGTCATGTTCAGCGTGGAACGGGTATTCTCAACAACGAACTCTACGTGGGCCGGTTGGTTTGGAACCGCCAGAGGTACATCAAGGACCCGGAGACTGGGAAGCGCGTCTCGCGCCGCAATGCCGAACACGAGATCCAAGTCACCGCGGTCCCGCACTTGAGAATTATTGACGACGAGCTCTGGAGGCGCGTGAAACAACGCCAGAAGGAGATTTGGCCCAAGCAGAAGCGCGCGCCACAAAAGCAACCAGACTTTTGGCAAACTCGACGTCCCATCCACATCCTGTCCAATAAGACACACTGCAGTCACTGTGGAGGGAAGATGGTGTCCGTGGGGCGCGATTATCTGGCATGTAGCAATGCGCGAAAGCTGCAGACGTGCAGTCAAAGCAAAGGCATACGCCGCCCAGATCTGACGACTAAAGTGGTCGAGCTTCTTAATCATGGATTAATGCGCCCCGAGGCCGTGAAGGCATTCGTCAACGCTTATCAACGGGAGTTCAACGAATTACAAAAACATCGTTTTGCTGCCACCAATGCCCTTAGGGACGATCTTGCCGCAGCCAATAAGAAGTTGGATGGTCTTTACGATGCAGTGGCTGATGGAATACGCAGCGAAGGCATAATGGCTCGGATTGGCGAACTTGAAGCACGCGTGAAGCAGCTCAGGGCCGCCCAAGATCAGCAAGTGGAGGCATCGCCTGTTCTGATGCATCCGAACCTCGCGGAAGCGTATCAACGTAAACTCGGTCAACTCACCAGTATGCTGAACGATCCCGCATTTGCGTCTGAAGCCATTCCTCGAATACGCGAATTGATCGATCGAGTTGATCTGCGCCACACTCCTCAGGGATGGGAAGTCGTGCTGCACGGTCAGTTGGCAGCTTTGTTCAATGTCGCTCTATCAGACAAAAAACAAGCTCACCCGGTTACGGATGAGCCTTGTTTTATTGGTTCGACAAAAGTGGTTGCGGGGGCAGGATTTGAACCTGCGGCCTTCAGGTTATGAGCCTGACGAGCTACCGGGCTGCTCCACCCCGCGCCAATATACAGGCCCCAAGGCTGAAAGTTCAGGCAATTTGGGGCTGCATCGTTAGAGAGATCGGTGTTCGTGTTTCTTACTAGGTTTGGCGGTGACCTACTCTCCCACGTCTTAAGACGCAGTACCATTGGCGCAGTGGCACTTAACGGCCGGGTTCGGAATGGAGCCGGGTGTTTTGCTCACGCTATGACCACCAAACCGAGAAAGAAACACAAAACATCCAAGTCAGCACACCTGAGTGTGATGCTTTCATCAATCCTAGAGGCCAAACCTGGCTTCTACTGGATCAAATCAAGCCTATCGGGCAATTAGTACCAGTCAACTGAACGCATTGCTGCGCTTACATCTCTGGCCTATCGACGTGGTGGTCTTCCACGGCCCTCAGGGATACCTTGTTTTGAGGGGGGCTTCCCGCTTAGATGCCTTCAGCGGTTATCCTGTCCGATCATAGCTACCCTGCACTGCTGCTGGCGCAACAACAGGTCCACCAGTGGATCGTTCACCCCGGTCCTCTCGTACTAGGGGCAACTCCTCTCAAGTATCCTACACCCACGGCAGATAGGGACCGAACTGTCTCACGACGTTCTAAACCCAGCTCACGTACCTCTTTAAATGGCGAACAGCCATACCCTTGGGACCTGCTCCAGCCCCAGGATGAGATGAGCCGACATCGAGGTGCCAAACGATGCCGTCGATATGGACTCTTGGGCATCATCAGCCTGTTATCCCCGGCGTACCTTTTATCCGTTGAGCGATGGCCCTCCCACTTGGGACCACCGGATCACTATGACCGTCTTTCGACTCTGCTCGACTTGTCAGTCTTGCAGTCAGGCTGGCTTCTGCCATTGCACTCAACGAGCGATTTCCGACCGCTCTGAGCCAACCATCGCGCGCCTCCGTTACTCTTTAGGAGGCGACCGCCCCAGTCAAACTACCCACCACAGAGGGTCCCGGACCCGGATAACGGGCCGCGGTTAGACATCAAGCAAAGCAAGGGTGGTATCTCAAGGATGACTCCACAGGAACTGGCGTCCCTGCTTCAAAGTCTACCACCTATCCTGCACATGCTTGGCCTGATGCCAATCTGAAGTTGTAGTAAAGGTGCACGGGGTCTTTCCGTCTAACCGCGGGAAGCCTGCATCTTGACAGGCAATTCAATTTCGCTGAGTCGATGTTGGAGACAGCGGGGAAGTCGTTACGCCATTCGTGCAGGTCGGAACTTACCCGACAAGGAATTTCGCTACCTTAGGACCGTTATAGTTACGGCCGCCGTTTACCTGGGCTTCAATTCGGAGCTTGCACCCCTCCTTTTAACCTTCAGGCACCGGGCAGGCGTCAGACCCTATACGTCGTCTTGCGACTTCGCAGAGCCCTGTGTTTTTAGTAAACAGTCGCCACCCCCTGGTTTGTGCCCCCGGATCCAAGTTGCCTTGAACCCGGGCCTCCTTCTCGCGAACTTACGGAGGTATTTTGCCGAGTTCCTTCAACATCGTTCTCTCAAGCGCCTTGGTATTCTCTACCAGTCCACCTGTGTCGGTTTAGGGTACGGTCTGGTGTGGGGCTATTTCCAGGAACCGATTAGCGGCCCACCCAATCCAATAAGGGTGAACAACAGTCACGATCCGTCACATCCCACTGGCCCAGGAATATTAACCTGGTTCCCATCGACTACGCATTTCTGCCTCGCCTTAGGGGCCGGCTTACCCTGCTCAGATTAGCTTTAAGCAGGAACCCTTGGACTTTCGGCGACAGGGTCTCTCACCCTGTTTGTCGCTACTCATGTCATCATTCTCGCTAGTGATCTCTCC